>NZ_JAMFLC010000018.1:0-224547 GCF_023501985.1 Nocardia sputi
CGGCGCCGACACCCCCACCGGCGACTGCACCCCCGAACCACTCACCACCACACCAGCAACAACCAAAGCCGACACCGTTATCGGAGCAGATACACGCATTCGGCCACACCCAATCCCTCGACGTCGTGGGAGCGGCCGTCCGGGACATCCCCTGTCCGGGCCGCTCTGGACAACGTTGTCCAGGTTACCCACCAGTCAGGTCGTTGTTCGGTATTTCCGGTTGATCACTGGTTACCGAAGGGGGAATAGGTGCTGTAGCGGGCTTTCTGCCGGAGCTTTTTTTGCGGCCGCCCTTTCCGGAGCTTTCGATCTCGTGAGCCGGGGATTCGGCGGACTCGATCCGGTCCAGAATCCCTTTCAGCTCTTCCAATTCCCGGCGCAGGTAATCGCGGGTGGCCACTTCGCCGACCGCGATGCGTAATGCCGCCAGTTCGCGGGCCAGAAACTCGGTGTCCGCCTTGGTTTGAGCGGCCCGCATCCGGTCCTCCTCCAGGGCGACCCGGTCCCGGTTGTCCTGCCGGTTCTGCGCGAGCAGGATCAGTGGCGCCGCGTAGGCGGCCTGGGTGGAAAAGGCCAGATTCAGCAGGATGAACGGGTACGGGTCCCAGCGCAGCGCGACCACGAAGACGTTCAACAGGATCCAGACCAGCACCAGGATCGTCTGGACCGCCAGGTACCGCCCGGTGCCCAGGAATCGCGCCACCCGCTCGCTGCTGCGGGCCAATGCCTCGGCGTCCCACTCGAACCGGAACCGGCCTTCCACCGGCGTCTCCAGACGCTGGCGCGCCCTGCTGGGACCGAGCCGCCCGCCCGGGTCGTTCTCGGTCATGCTCCGTCCTTCCGGGCGCGAGCGCTCCTGTGGGCCCGGCCGCTCACACTGTGCCGTCCGGGGGCGTGCGCGGGGTCCCGCGTGGTCATGCCGAGCCCCTCTCGTCGGTCTCTGCCTGGTCGCGCCAGTCCTCGGGCAGCAGGTGGTCGAGGACGTCGTCGACGCTGACCGCGCCGAGCAGGTGGTTCTCCTCGTCCACCACCGGTCCGCAGACCAGGTTGTAGGTCGCGAAGTACCGGGTCACCGCGGCCAGCGGAAGTCCGGGGCGCAGCGGCGACAGGTCGGTGTCGAGGATGCCGCCCACCAGGTGGGCCGGTGGTTCGCGCAGTAATTGCTGGATGTGCACCGAACCCAGATAGCGCCCGGTGGGCGTCGCGGTGGGCGGACGGACCACGAACACCATGGAGGCCAGCGCGGGGGTCAGGTCCGGGTTGCGCACCCGCGCCAGCGCCTCGGCCACCGTGGTGGACGGTGTCAAGATCACCGGCTTCGGGGTCATCAGGCCGCCCGCACTGTAAGGAGAGTGCTCGAGCAACCTGCGCACCGGTTCGGACTCCTGCGGGTCCATCAAGGCGAGCAGCGATTCGGCCTCGCCCTCGGGCAACTCGCCCAGCAGGTCGGCGGCGTCGTCGGGGTCCATCGCCTCCAACACGTCGGCGGCCCTGCGCACCTCCAAGTGGCTGAGCAGTTCGACCTGCTCGTCGTCGGGGAGTTCCTGCACCACGTCGGCCAGGCGCTCGTCGTCCAGCGCGACGGCCACCTCGATCCGCCGCTTCTCCGGCAGCTCGCGCAGTTGTTGCGCCACGTCGGCCGCGCGCATGCCCTCGAACTGTTCCAGCAGCTGGGTGACGTCCTGCCCCGGCCGGTCGATCTCGTTGGGCGTCAGGCCGGACACGACGGTCCAGTCCACGACGTGCACCGTGCGCCTGCGGCCGAGCCTGCGGTGCCCGCGCACCGCGACCCGGGTGACCAGCCAATCCCGGGACCGGGTCTGTTCGATGCCCAGATCGGTCACATGGACGTCCACGCCCGCCAGATCCGGCAGGTCGGGGTCCTCGACCCGCACCATCGAGTCGACGATCTGCGCCAGAGCGAGCATCTCGCCCGGTCGCTGGGTGAAACGTCGCAGGCTGACCGTCCCGGTGTTCAGCGTGACCACCCCGGGTTCGATCGCCGTGACCCGCAGGATCGGCACGAAAATACGCCGCCGGGTGAGCAATTCGACGACCAGGCCGTGCACGCGGGGCTGCCGGCGATCGGAGCGGACGGCCACGACGACGTCACGTATCCGGCCGATAGACTCGCCGTCCGGTCCCAGCACCGCCAACCCGGCCAGCCTGGCGACGTACACCCTGGTAGCTGCCATGCTGCCAGGCTAGAGGTTCGCGGGCGGGTGTTCGCACCCCGCCACGATCGACGGGAGTGATCATGAAGCTGCGCCGTTCGGTGCTCGCCTGTCCGGGCAGCAACCCGAAGATGATCGAGAAGGCCAAGACGTTGCCCGTCGACGAGGTGTTTCTCGATCTGGAGGACGCGGTCGCGCCGGTCGCGAAGGCGCAGGCGCGGGCGAACATCGTCGCGGCGCTCAACGACTCCGGGTGGGGAGCGCAGCTGCGCGTGGTCCGGGTGAACGACTGGACCACCGAATGGACTTACGCCGACGTCATTTCCGTGGTCGAGGGCGCGGGCGCGGCGCTGGACGCGATCCTGCTGCCCAAGGTGACCGACGCGGGCCAGGTGCGCGCGCTGGACCTGCTGCTGACCCAGCTGGAGAAGGCCTGCGGCCTGGAGGTCGGCCGGATCGGTATCGAGCCGCAGATCGAGAACGCGCTGGGGCTGCGCAACATCGACGCGATCGCCACCGCCGCCTCCCGGGTGCAGACCCTGGTCTTCGGCCCGGCCGACTTCATGGCCAGCATCAACATGCGCACCCTCGTGGTCGGCGAGCAACCGGAGGGCTACGACACCGGCGACGCCTATCACCACATCCTGATGACCATCCTGCTCGCCGCCCGTGCCCACGGCCTGCAGGCGATCGACGGCCCGTACCTCCAGATCCGGGACGTGGAAGGCTTCCGGCGGGCCGCCGCGCGCACGGCCGCGCTCGGGTTCGACGGCAAGTGGGTGCTGCACCCCGGGCAGATCGAGGCGGCGAACGAGATCTTCAGCCCGCGCCAATCGGACTACGACCGGGCCGAGGAGATCCTGGACGCCTACGCCTTCCACACCTCCGCGGCGGGTGGCGCGCGCGGCGCGGTGATGCTCGGCGACGAGATGATCGATGAGGCCAGTGCCAAGATGGCCCAGGTGATCGCGGAGAAGGGTCGAGCCGCCGGAATGACGCGCACCACGCGTTTCACACCACCGCGGGTTGCGTCGGAATAGCAGAATGGAACCATGACGAATCCCTTGGGGAACTCGAGCCGTGCGCGGCAGGGCCTCCCGACGCCCCCTTCGGGCTGGCCGGTCGGCTCCTACCCGACCTATGGCGAGGCGCAGAAGGCGGTCGACTATCTGGCCGACAACCAGTTCCCGGTGCAGGACGTGACCATCGTCGGCGTCGACTTGATGCAGGTCGAGCGGGTGCTGTATCGGCTGACCTGGGGCAAGGTGATCGGCGGCGGCGTGGTGTCGGGCGCCTGGCTCGGCCTGTTCCTGGGTCTGCTGCTGAGCCTGTTCACCACCAGCGGCGCGTTCGGCCCACTGCTCGTTGGCCTGGTCGGCGGCATCATCTTCGGCGTCATCTCGACCTCGATCCCGTACGCGGCGACCAAGGGTCAGCGCGATTTCGCGTCCACCATGCAGTTGGTGGCCGGCCGCTACGACGTGCTGTGCGATCCGAAGTCGGCCGAACAGGCGCGGGATATGCTCGCGCGGCTGGCGATCTGACGCAATGGAAGTGCTGGAGAAGGTCCGCACCGAGGTGCTGGGCCATTTCGGCGTGGACGCCGCGAGTGTCGACGCCGCGTCGGTCACTTTCCTGGGCTTGGAGCCGATCGAGATCTTGCGCATCGTCGACGGCGACCTGGTGCATTACGTGACACTGGGCGGCAGTAGGCATCCGATGGGCGATCCCACCGCCGTGCACGCCGATCCGGTGCGCGGCCCGCGCGCGGAACTGATCCTGACGCTGCGGTCGGGCGTCGGCGCCAATTCTGGCCTGGCCAAGTCGCTCGGCGTGCTCGCCGCCGCGCCGGTCGTGGAAGGTGTTGTGCTGCAAGCGGACGCGTTGATGGACCTGGGCGAGCCGATGTGGCGCGACGCGCCGTTCACCGCGGTTCTGCTCGGCGACAGCGACATCCCGGCCGTGGCGCTGCCCGAACCGGCCGAGCCGGTGCGGTATTTCGCGGTGACGCCGGTGACCGCGACGGAGGCGGCATGGGTACGGGTCCGCGGCGCGCAGGCGTTGCGGGAGGCCTGGCAGGAGGCGGGAATCGACGTGCGCGACCCGAGACGCGGCGCCGCCAGCCTGTGATCCGTCGCCCGGCTACAGCCACTTGTTGCGGCGGAAGGTGAAGAACAAGCCCGTGCAAATGGCGAGGATGATCAGCCACACCGCGGGATAACCCCACACCTGATGCAATTCGGGCATGTGGTCGAAGTTCATCCCGTAGATGCCCGCGATCATCGTCGGCACCGCCGCGATCGCGACCCACGCCGAGATCCTGCGCATGTCGGTGTTCTGTTGCACGCTGATCCGGGCCAGAGCGGCGCTGATCAGCGCGCTCAGCGCCTCGTCGAAGTCGTTGATCCGTTCCGCCACGGCGGCATGCTGCTCGGCGACGTCCCGTAGATAGCGCCGGACCTCCTCGGGCACCGGCAGATCGAGTTTGTGACCGAGCTGTTCCAGCGGCACGGCGAGCGGATTCACCGCGCGCCGCAACTCCACGACCTCGCGCTTGAGCTGGTAGATGGATTCCACGGTGACACTGCCGCGCGGGGTGAAGATCTCCTCTTCCATCTCGTCGATGTCGTCCCCGACCGACTGGGCCACCTCGATGTAGGAGTCCACCACCCGGTCGGCGATCGCGTGCAGCACCGCACTGGGGCCGAGCCCTAGTTGCGCCGGGCTGGCCTCCAACGCCTTGCGCACCTCGGCGAGCCCGGAGTGCTCACCGTGCCGGACTGCGACCACGAACTCGGGCCCGGTGAACACGATGATCTCGCCGGTCTCCACGATCTCGCTGACGCTGTCCCGTTCGTGCTCGACATAGCTGACCGTGCGCAGCACCAGCAGCAGCGAATCGTCGTAACGTTCCAGTTTCGGCCGCTGGTGCTGCTCCAAGGCGTGTTCGGTGGCCAGTTGGTGCAACCCGAGCGCGTCGGCGATATCGGCCATCTGCGTGCGGTCCGGGTCGTGCAGCCCGATCCAGACGAATCCGTTCTCCTCCCGGGCCCTGGCGAGGGCCGCCTTGTGGGTGAACCTCCCCGGCAGGCACTCGCCGTCCACGTACACCGCGCAGTCGACGATCGCCTGCGCCGTCGGAACCGGGATGAACCGCTGCTCCGGCCGCGATGGCGTCCGGCCGGACCCGCGAAGCGAAAAGGACGGCACGCTGACGATGCTACGTCGCAGCAGGATGCGGGATCATCGCCTGCGCGTGCGGGAGTACCTCGCCGCACTGTAAGACTTGAAGGCGTGCGCATCGACCTGCATACCCATTCGACCGCGTCCGACGGCACCGACACTCCGGCCGAACTCGTGCGGAACGCGGCCGCCGCGGGCCTGGACGTCGTCGCGATCACCGATCACGACACCACGGCCGGATGGGCGGAAGCGGTCGAGGCGCTCCCGAAGGGGATGACGCTGGTCCGCGGTATGGAGATGTCCTGTGTCGGCCTGGGCGAGGACGGCTGGCCGGTGCCCGTGCATTTGCTGGCCTACCTGTTCGATCCGACCCACCGCGGCTTCGCCGAGGAACGCGAGCGGCTGCGCGCCGAACGAGTGGAGCGGCTGCGCGCCATGGCCGAGCGCATGGCGGCCGACGGACTGCCGATCGATCCTGATGCCGTGCTGGCCTCGGCCGGACCCTCCGCGGGCCGCCCGCATCTGGCCCGTGCGCTGGTCGCCGCCGGTGTGGTGCCGAGCGTGGACGCGGCGTTCGACGAATTGCTCGCTCCGCACGGCCGCTACTACGCCGAGAAGGCCGACACACCGTTGCGTCGTGCGGTGCGGATGATCGCCGGCGCGGGCGGGGTCAGCGTTCTGGCGCACACCAGGGCGCGCAAGCGGGGCAGGCTGCTGGCGCTCGACGACATTCGCGAGCTGGCCGCGCTCGGACTCGGCGGCCTGGAGATCGCGCATCCGGACCACTCCGCGGCCGACCGCGAGCTGCTCACCGATCTCGCCGCCGAACTCGGCCTGCTCACCACCGGTTCGTCGGACTACCACGGCGCGAACAAGACCATCCGGCTCGGTGAGTTCACCACCGAGCAGGCGCAGTTCGAGAAGCTGGTCGGCAAGGCATCGGGCGTGCCGGTGATCGCCTCGTGAGACTGGTGCGCGGACTCAGCGGCATCGTCGCCGGGGGCACAGTGGTGGGCACGCTGGTGGTGGTCGGCGCCGCCGTCGTCGCGGACCGGCGCGGGTTCCCGGGCCCGGGCGGCGAATCGGTCGCCTGGCATGTGGCCGCCGCGGTGGTCGCCCTCGCGGCGCAGATCTATTCGGATCGACATCGGGGTTCGGCCGCTTTTATCGGATCCATGGTTGTTTTTCTGGCTGCTGGACTTTTGCTGTGGACGCAATGGTGGAGCTGACAATCCCGCTTTGGTTGCGGACGGATGAATTGTGGCCGAACATTTTTCTTTGTGACTGAAATCGAGACGGACGTACTGGTTATCGGCGGTGGTCCCGCCGGTATCCAGGCGGCCGTCTCGGCCGCTTCGACGGGTGCCACCGTCGTGCTGGTCGACAAGGCGCGATGCGGGTCGAGCGGACCGACCGCGTACAACACGATCTCGTTGTGGCACATCCCGCCCGGCCCCGCCCGGGAGGAGGCGGTGCGGCGCGGGCACGCGCACGGCGGCGGGCTGGGCGACCCGGACATGATGCACCGCGTGCTCGAGGAGACCCACCAGCGCGTCGAGCAATGGGCGCGGTGGGGTTATCGGATCGCCGGTGATCCCAAGCTCCCGGCGGCGCGGCGAATCTGTCTGGACGGCCCCGCTCACCTGCGTCGCATGCGCCGCAGGGTGCGCGAAGCAGGGGTGCGTGTGCTCGATCACCATCCCGCCTTGCGGTTGCTCGTCGACCGCGACGGTGTGGTGGCGGGCGCCGCCGGGCTGAGCAGTCAGGACGGGTTCCGGCGCTGGACCGTGCGTGCCGGCGCGGTCGTGGTCGCCACCGGGGGCTGCGCGTTCCTGTCCGGCGGCGCCGGCACCGACGTGGACACCGGCGACGGTCTGTTGTTCGCCGCGGAAGCGGGCGCCGAACTGTCGGGGATGGAGTTCTCTTGTGCCTACAGCTTGATCGCGCCGGGGAAGCCCGAGGCGACCGCACTGCGGAGTCTCGCGCTGCGCTTCGCCACTCTCTACGACGAATCCGGCGCCGAGCTGCCGGGACATCGCTCGGCGGCGCTCGCGGCCGTCGCCGAAGGTCGCCGGGTATTCGCCGCACTGGACGACGTGCCGACCGCCGTTCGATCCCGGCTGGCGCGTCACGGACTCGCCGACCGCGCCGAGCGGGTGCCGCTGCGTGCGGTGCTGGACGGCACCGTGCGCGGCACCGGGGGACTGCGCGTCACCGGACCGGAGTGCGCGACGACCGTCGCGGGCCTGTTCGCCGCGGGGGACGTCGCCAGCCGCGAGTCGGTCACCGGCGCGGTCAGCGCCTACGGCGGGCTGGGCGCGGCGTGGGCGATCGCCTCCGGCGTCTGGGCCGGTACGAGCGCCGCGAAGTTCGCCCGCGCCGCAGATCAGCGCGCCCCGGCCCGCGAGGTGCCGGGAGCCGGGCTCGACGCCGTGGCCCGGATCGATCCGCGGGCGGTGATCGGTCTCGTGCAGGAGCACACCCTGCCGCTGCGACGCAGCTATTGGCGCAGCGCGGGCAGCCTGCGCGACAGCATCGGCGAACTCGACGGGATGTGGCCCGGCGCGGAATTCGACCTCGGCGGCAGCGGTGCCGACCTGCTGTATGCCCGGCAGGCCGCCGCCCTGCTCGCGGTGGCGCGATGGACGAAATACAGCGCGTTGATGCGCACGGAGAGCCGCGGCATGCACCGCAGGACCGATCATCCCGGCCCGACCGACCGCTGGCGGGTGCGACTGGTATCGGGCGGCGTGCGCAACGTGTGGGTGCGCCCGGATGTACCGTGGACGACGCCGGAGCAGTCCCGCGATATCGTCGCGTGAGGACGGGCCTACGCAGCGTAGCCGCGACCAGGTCTCACACCCTCGATGTCACAGGCCGTGCGACTGCTCACCGTTTGGCGCCCGTGAGCGGCGAGTTTCCCCTTACGTGAAGGTAATTCCGGCCCCCTAACGTTGGATGATGGAGCGCGACACGGCCCAGCGGGTAACCGGTTTGGCAACTCGCCCACCGGGCTGGCAGAATGTGTCGGATTCCTTACCTCCGCCACCGCCGGGTGAGGGAATCACGGAGGTCTCCAACTCGCCGACGTACCGTCGCGACCCACGAGATCACACCGCTTGTTCTATCCGGGCCCACCCGTCCGGTTCTGCTCCGCGGATCAGTGCCGCGCCCCGCCGTCGAGATATCGGCAAGCCGTGTTCGCTCGCTCGCAGCCGCCTCGAAACACACCGGTCAGCGCACTCGATGAGCGTAGTGAAACGACTTATACCCATTACCCGGTGGTAACCGTCCCCCGGTTTAGCCCGACCCGAGCAGGAGTGAAATCGTGTCACCTGTGACTGACGCACCGAATTCCACCGCAAGCCTGTCCGAAATCACAAACGACGAAATCTTCGCGGGACATCTCGGCGGCAAGCTCTCGGTCGAACTCAGTGCGCCCTTGGAGACCCAGCGCGACCTCTCGATCGCCTACACCCCGGGGGTCGCACAGGTCAGCCGCGCGATCGCGGAGGACGAGGCGCTGGCCAAGCGCTACACCTGGACCGATCGGCTCGTGGTCGTGGTCAGTGACGGCACCGCCGTGCTCGGCCTCGGTGACATCGGCCCGCGCGCCTCGCTGCCGGTGATGGAGGGCAAGGCGGCGCTGTTCAAGAAGTTCGCCGGGCTGGATTCGATCCCGATCGTGTTGGACACCAAGGACGTCGATGAGATCGTCGAGACGCTGATCCGCCTGCGCCCGAGTTTCGGCGCGGTGAATCTGGAGGACATCTCCGCGCCGCGCTGCTTCGAGATCGAGAAGCGCGTCATCGAGGCGCTCGACTGCCCGGTGATGCACGACGACCAGCACGGCACCGCCATCGTGGTGCTCGCGGCCCTCAACGGCGCCGCCAAGGTGCAGGGCCGCGGCATCGAGGGGCTGAAGGTCGTGGTGTCCGGCGCGGGCGCCGCCGGTGTCGCGTGCACGAACATCCTGCTCGCCGCGGGCGTCCGGGATGTCACCGTGCTCGATTCGAAGGGCATCGTCAACTCCGAGCGCGGCGACCTCAACGAGGTGAAGGCCGAGCTGGCCACCCGCACCAACCCGCGCGGTCTCGCCGGTGGCGCGGCCGAGGCGCTGGCGGGCGCCGATGTGTTCCTCGGCCTGTCCGCCGGTCTCATCGCCGAGGAGCTCATCGCCTCGATGGCGCCGGAGTCGATCGTGTTCGCCATGTCCAACCCGGACCCGGAGATCCACCCCGAGGTGGCGCGCAAGTACGCCGCGATCGTCGCCACCGGCCGCAGCGACTTCCCGAACCAGATCAACAACGTGCTGGCGTTCCCCGGCGTCTTCAAGGGCGCGCTGGACGCGGGCGCCCGGCGGATCACCGAAGGCATGAAGATCGCCGCCGCCGACGCCATCCTGAGCGTCGTCGCCGACGAACTCGGTCCGGACAAGATCGTCCCCAGCCCGCTGGACCCGCGGGTCGCCCCGGCCGTCGCCGAGGCGGTCGCGGCCGCCGCCCGTGCCGAGGGCGTCGCGTAACGTCACCGCACAACGATCAGCTGAAAGGCGCCCGCTCTGCCTCGAGCGGGCGCCTTTTCGGTTCGATGAGCCGCAACCGACCGGTTCCCGGTGCGCAGGCCCACACGGCGAACGCCAGCAGGCCGTCCAGCACCATCGCCAGCATCGCAACCAGCAGCGCACCCACCAGCACCCGGTCGTACCGGTAGAGGCTGATGCCGTCGAAGATGTACCGGCCCAGACCGCCGAGGTTGACGTAGGCGGCGATCGTCGCGGTGGCCACCACCTGGAGGGTGGCACCGCGCAGGCCGGTGAGCAGGATGGGCAGCGCGTTGGGCACCTCCACCCGGAACAGGATCTGTCGCTCGGTCATGCCCATGGCGCGTGAGGCGTCCACGACATCGGCGGGCACGTTCGCGATTCCGGCGTACGCGCCCGCCAGCAGTGGGGGAATGCCCACCGTGACCAGGGCCAGCAGTGGCGGGATCAGGCCGAGGCCCAGCAGCAGCACCAGGAACGTCAGCAGACCGAGGGTCGGCAGCGCGCGCATGGCGTTGGCGAAGCCGACCAGCACCGCCGCTCCGCGCCGGGTGTGCCCGATGACCAGGCCGAGGGGGACCGCGATCACCGCCGAGACGGCGATGACCAGGAAGCTGTACCACAGGTGCTGGGCGATGCGGGTCCCGATTCCGGACGGACCGCTCCAGTTGGCGCCGTCGGTGAAGTAGTGCCAGGCGTCGAGGAAAAGATTCATGCGGCGCCTTTCGCCTTCGCGCTCTCGGCACCCGCGCGCACCCACGGCGTCGACCAGCGGCCCACGGCGTACACCGCGCGGTCGGCGACCAGCGCGAGTGCGAGCGTCACGATGATGCCCGCGATGATCTCGTCCGGGTAGTCACGCTGGTAGCCCTGGGTGAACAACTTGCCAAGTCCGCCGACGCCGATCAGCGCGCCGACCGACACCATCGCGATATTGGTCACCACCACCACGCGCAGGCTGGACACGAAGACCGGCACGGCCAGCGGCATGTCCACGGTGAGGGTGCGCCGCAGCGGCCCGTAGCCGACCGCGTCGGCGGCGTCGAGCACCGCGGCGGGCACCGCGTCCAAGGCGGCCGGGACCGCGATCACCAGCAGCGCCGTCGAATAGATGGTGAGCGCGATGATCACGTTCAGCGGATCGATGGCCGAGATTCCCACCAGCGGAGGAATGATCACGAACAGCGCCAGCGACGGAACGGTGTAGGCCAGGCTCGCGGCGGTCACCGTGACCCGCCGCAGCCACGACACCCGCCGTACCAGCGCGCCGACCGGGATCGCGATCACCAGAGCCAGGAGCAGCGGCGCCAGCGCGAGATAGAGATGGGTCGCGGTGAATCCCATGATCTCCGGGAAATTCTCGACGAGATATCGCATCGCACTCGCTCACGTCACTTGTTCTTCGAAGAAGTGCCGGTTGCGTTCGGCGTCTTCGCGCGCGCGTTGCCCGGCCAGCTGCGCGAGCACCTCGGTGGCCAGCACGCCGCCACGGACCGCGCCCTCGTCGTCCACGGCTACGCCGATCCCCGATGGGGAGGAGATCGCGGCGTCCAGGGCCTGGCGCAGGTCACCGGTCGGGGTGAACAGTGAGCCGCCTGCCGACATGCTGTCGGCCAGCGCGCGACCCGCGCGCAACCCCTCGACCCCGGTGACGTCCATCCACCCGACCGGCTTGTTCCGCGCGTCCACCACCAGCACCCACTCGCCCGCGTCCAGCCGCATCCCGCGCACTTCGTCGGCGAGGGCCGCCCGGATCTCATGCAACGGAACATCGTTCGCGGTTCGGAAGGACAACCCGCGGTAACCGCGGTCACGGCCGACGAAGTCGGCGACGAAATCGGTGGCAGGCTGCGCCAGCAGGCGTTGCGGCGGATCGTTTTGCTGCAGCACACCGCCGCGACCGAACACCGCCACGCGATCGCCGAGCGTGATCGCCTCATCGATGTCATGGGTGACGAACACGATGGTCTTGTGCAATTCGGCTTGCAGCCTTTGCATTTCGACCTGCAATTCGGCCCGCACCACCGGGTCGACGGCACTGAACGGTTCGTCCATCAGCAGGACCGGCGGGTCCGCGGCAAGCGCGCGGGCCACGCCGACGCGCTGCTGCTGACCGCCCGACAGCTGTGCCGGGTATCGCCCGGCCAGCGAGCGGTCCAGACCTACCCGGTCGAGTACCTCGAGCGCCGCGGCGCGGGCCGCTCGGCGGGAGTCCCCACGCAGCACAGGCACGGTCGCGACATTGTCCACGACCGTCCGGTGTGGCAGCAGGCCGCCGCTCTGGATGACGTAGCCGATCCCGAGGCGCAGCCGGACCGGGTCGACGGTCGAAGTGTCTCGTCCCGCGATGGTGATCGTTCCCGAGGTCGGGACGATCATGCGATTGATCATCCGCATCGAGGTCGTCTTCCCGCAGCCGGAGGGGCCGACGAACACGGTGAACGATCCCGATTCGATGCGCAGATCGAGGTCGGTGACGGCGTGGGTGCCGTCCGGATAGATCTTGCTGATACCGGAGAACTCGATATCGGACAACGAATTTCCTCCTAGGCCACCGGCTTGTTCAGCCCTTTGGCGGCGACCCAGGCCGCGGCGGCGGCCTTCGGCTCGGTCTTGCCCGCGCCGGAGACCGCCTCGTTCAGTTCGATCAGCTCGGCGGTCGTGAGCTGGGCCGATACCGCGTTCAGCGCCGCGAGCAGCTTGTCCGACTTCTTGCTCGCGTTGAACAGCGGAACGACGTTCTGCGCGGGGAAGTTGTGCTTCGGGTCTTCCAGCACCACGAGGTCGTTCTGCGCGATGGCGGGGGAGGTGGTGAAGATGTTGGCCGCGGTCACCTGGCCCTCGACCAGCGCGCGCACCGTGGCGGGACCGCCGCCGTCGGCGATCGGCACGAAATTGTTCGCGGCGATGGCGAGGTCGTAGTTCTTCTTCAGCCCGGGCAGTCCCCCTGCCCGCTCCTGGAATTCGGCGGGCGCGCCGAACTTCACCTCTGCCGAGTGCGGGGCCAGATCCGCGATCGTGCGCAGGTTCCAGCGCTGGGCGGTGGCGCGGGTGACCACCACGGCGTCCGAATCCTGCCCGGGCGCGGGTGTACCGATGGCGAGATCGGAACCGAGCGCCTTGCCGAGCGCGCTGTCCACGTCGGCCGCGCTGGTCGCGGTGGCGTTCTTGTCCAGGTACTGCAGCAAGTTGCCGGTGTACTCGGGGATCACCGAAATGGCGCACTTCCGCAATGCCGGTATGTAGGCTTCGCGGCTGCCGATGTCGAGCTTGGTGTCGACGGTGAATCCATTGGCGCGCAATACCTCCGCGTACACGTTGGCCACGGTCTCGGACTCCGGGAAGTTCGCCGAACCGACGATCAATCCGTCCCCCGAACAGCTGCCGCCGGTGGCGAGCGGATCGGAAGTGCCACAGGCCGAGAGGACCATCGCGACGGCGAGTGCCGAGGAGGCGGCGAACACTCGGGCGGCGCGCAGCGTCACGCGCAGAGCGGGGCGCCGGGGCGCGGCGGCGGCGGTGCGGGTGGATTTCACGGCAGTCCTTCCGACATGACGGCGGTGCGCGATCTCGGCTCCGCACGGCCGCCGGTACATTCTGGGTGTCCATACTGCCCGCTTGCGGGTCTTTGTGTCGGCCGTGTCGATTCGTCGGAGAGGTGGTGGCGCCGGATGGTGTCGGCCCCGTCACAGCGGGTTCTGGCTCGCTTGCTGGTCGTCGCTTCCGTCGCGCTGGTGGTGTCCTGCGGGAACGACGAATCGCCCGCGCCGTCGATCACCGTCGGCGCGGGCGATTCGGTGGAGTCCTCGGTGCTCGCCGAGATCTATGCGGGCGCGCTGGCGCGTACCGGCGCGCGCACCGCGGTCGCTCCCCGTCTCGGCGGCCGGGCGGACTACCTCGCCGCGCTCGACGCCGACCGGGTCCAGGTGGTCGGTGAGCACGCCGGGGCGTTGCTGGCCCACTTCGACGAACACGCGTCGGTTCGCCTGCCGAAGGAGGTGGCGAGCGCGGTGAGCGCCGCACTGCCCGAGGGGCTGGTGGTCTCCGACCTCGCCGACGGCGCCGATCTGCGGCCGCGGGTGCTGCTCACCGCGCAGGCGGCGGCGCACGACAAGGTGCGTTCGGTGGGCGATCTCGCGCCACACTGTGGTGCGCTGACCGTCGGTGTGGCAGCCACGCCGGGCCTGCTGCCGTCTGCGGGCAAGGATCGCGTCACCGGATGCGACTTCGCTGCCACCGTAGCGTTCCCCGACCCGGCTGCGCTGCGAAAAGCGCTGCTGGCCGGTGAGGTCCAGGCCGGTTTGCTGAGCGGTCCACTCGAACTGGCGCCCGGCGCGGCGGACGGTCTGACCGTGCTGTCCGACGATGGTTATGCCGTGCGGGCCGAGAACGTCCTGCCGCTGTTCCGCAAAGGTCTGCTGGACCAGCGACAGATCAAGAAGCTGAACTATGTGGCGGGCGAGCTGACGACGGACGAACTGGCAGCCATGATCCGTCGTGTCCGGGACGAGGGCGCCGCGCCGGGGGACGTCGCGCGCGCCTGGTTGGATGACCACGCGTTGTAGATGTTCGTCACCCGGCCGACTCGCCCTCGATGGGGGCCGGGTATTTACACCGGCCGCCGAGGCGAGTGCTGTCGGAAATCGAGCGATAGATGTCGCATGCGACAATGCCGCTGACCTGAGGCTGGGCATAGTGTTCTCACTGGGTTCGTAGACGGCCCGGTGACATCCTCGCCCCGCTCCCGCACCGGCAATGGCGCCGATACGGGTCGCCGACGTTGTCGACCTTGCGACGGGGCGGATCGAGAGGCCATCGAGAGATCACACCTCGATGGCCTCTCGTCGTTTGTGTGTGCACTATCACCGGTCGCACAGCCTTGTCCGGCGGTTGTTCCGCACCGTATATTCCGCGTGGAATATTTCGCACGGAGCATGCCGGCGTCGCCCGCTGATGTCCGGGCAGCGAGCAGGCTCGGCGCTTGTCGAGACCGAGAGGTGATCAGGTGATGGGGCAAGGGCAGGAGCATTCGACGGTGACGCCGTTGGGTATCGCCGTGCTCGCGCTGCTCGAGGAGCGGCCCATGCATCCGTACGAGATGTTCCAGACGCTGATCGCGCGGCGGGAGGACAAGCTGGTCAAGGTACGGCCCGGTTCGCTGTATCACACCGTGTCCCGGCTGGCCGATCAGGAACTGGTCCGCGCCGAGGGCGTCGATCGAGCCGGAAACCGGCCCGAACGCACCACCTACCGGATCACCGGGCGCGGCAAGGACGCGCTGCGTAACCGGATCGCCGAGATCGTGCGACGACCCGTGCCGGAGTACCCGATCTTCCCGGTGGCGCTGGGTGAATTGCACAACCTGCCCAAGCCGGAGGCGATGGCGCTGCTGCGGGAACGAATCGGCGTATTGGAAATCGAACTGGCCGACACCGACATGCTGAGCGCGTGGGCCGAAGAGCACGCCGTTCCCCGCCGCTACTGGATCGCGCTGCCCTATCTGCGGGCGATGCTCGCCGCCGAACTCGCCTGGGTCGTCCAGTTCACCGGCGAGTTGGACAGCGGCGCACTCGAATGGGAGGACTTCGCCCCGGCGACCGGCGCCCGCTCCGACGACGGCGACACCGGGTCGGTGGCCGGATCCACCGCATCGCGGTCGGTGCCGGGCGGCGCCGAGGCGAACTCCGTGCAGAGCTTTTCGAATAATCCGAGTTAGGAACGAACTACATGTCCACCCAACGCAATCCGTGGCCGGCGCTGCTGGCGCTCGTCGTCGGCTTCTTCATGATCCTGCTGGACATGACGATCGTCGCCGTCGCCAATCCCGCGATCATGACGAGCCTGCACGCCGACATCTCGCAGGTGATCTGGGTGACCAGCGCCTACCTGCTCACCTACGCGGTGCCGCTGCTGGTCACTGGGAGGTTGGGTGACCGATTCGGGCCCAAGAACATCTATCTGATCGGCTTGGCGGTGTTCACCGCCGCGTCGCTGTGGTGCGGATTGTCCGGCAGCATCGGCATGCTGATCGCCGCGCGCGCGGCACAGGGCATCGGCGCCGCGCTGATGACACCCCAGACCATGGCCGTGATCACCAGGACCTTCCCGCCGGACCGGCGCGGCGCCGCCATGGGTCTGTGGGGCGGCGTCGCGGGGCTGGCGACACTGGTCGGCCCGATCCTCGGCGGTGTGCTGGTGGACGGTCTCGGCTGGGAGTGGATCTTCATCGTCAACGTTCCGGTCGGCATCGTCGCCTTCGCGTTGGCGGTCTGGCTGGTGCCCGCGCTGCCGACCCATGAGCACAAGTTCGACATCGCGGGCGTGCTGCTCAGCGGCATCGGCATGTTCCTGCTGGTGTTCGGTATCCAGGAGGGCAACAGCTACGACTGGTCGTTGCGTATCTGGTTGCTGATCGGCGCGGGCATGGTCGTGCTCGCGGTATTCGTGGTCAACCAGGCCAGGAACAAGGGGGAGCCGCTGTTGCCGCTGAGCCTGTTCCGCGACCGCAACTTCGCGCTGTCGAATGCCGCGATCGCCGCGATGGGCGCGGCGGTGACCTCCCTGATGGTGCCGACCTACTTCTACCTGCAGGCCGTGCGAGAGATGTCACCGACCGAGTCCGCGCTGGTCTTCGCGCCGATGGCGATCGTGACCGGCGTCGCGGCCCCACTGGTCGGCAAGTTCGCCGACCGGCTGCACCCGAGGACCGTGCCCACCATCGGCTTCGGTCTGTTCGCGCTGTCGGTGTTCTGGTTCGCGGCGCTGATGCGACCGGACTCGTCGCTGGCGTGGTTCTTGGTGGCCGCAGGGCTGGCCGGCTTCGCCAACGCCTGCATCTGGGCTCCGCTGGCGACCATCGCCACCCACAACCTGCCGGTCCAGCAGGCCGGCGCCGGCGCCGGCGTCTACAACACCACTCGTCAGGTGGGCTCGGTGCTCGGCAGCGCGGCGATCGGCGCGCTGGTGGCGGCCCGTATGACGGCGAACGGGCTGGGCGGCGGCCCGGTCGCCGAGGGCGGCGCGGGGCAGGGCCCGATCCCGGAGGTCGTCGAAGTTTCCTTCAGCACCGCGCTCAGCCAGTCGACCCTGCTCCCGGCGGCCATCCTGCTCCTCGGCGTCGCCGCCTCGGCCCTGTTCATCCGCCACGGCGCGTCCGCTCGCGCCGGTGCACCGGGCTCGGTGAAACCGGTCGAGGCCGATCTCAGCAGTTGAGCCGTCGATGATGCCCGTCCGGAGGATGTCTCCGGGCGGCCATCAGCGTGCCAGCACTCCGAGTCTGCCCCAATCGATTTTTATCTCGATCGGTACATCGATGACAGTCGGTGTATCGGTCGGCTCCAGCTTCATATGCGGTCGATACTGACCGAGTACATGGTCGAGCACGTAGACCTCGATCGAATCGACGCGATTGTTCGACACCCAGGCGATCCAGTACCACGGGATCCCGGCCAGCGCATACTCCGCGAGCTTGTCGGCCGTGTCCACACGCTCGGTGCCTGGGGAAACAACTTCGATCACCAGCTTGACCAGCGAAGCGGGCAACGGCCGAAGTTCGGGCGGGGCACACTCGAACAGTGCGATGTCCGGCCGCCGAATCGTCACCCTCGGCAGCTCCCACAGCAGCACATCGAAATCCATATCGACGTCCAAGCAGCCATCACGGTATCGGTTGACGTGAGCTTCGGCAGCGGTCTCGACGAAGTCGGCTATCCGGCGAGCGGACTTCTGATGCGGCCGCGTAGGCGCCTCCGCGCGCACGGCTTCCCCGTTCACCACCTCGACCAAACGGCAGAAATTCTCGGGAAGCTTCTTCCAGATCTCCAACGTGATCGGCGCCGGCTGCAGGTTCTCTTCACGAGCCCAATCCAGAATCTCGGACAATGCCCCCTCCTCGAACGGCCGACGACTACCGGACCCGCTCGATCCTATCGGGTCCATGAGCGTTCACTGCCTGTCACTACGGACCATCCCGCGATCCGAGTCAGCCCACGCTGACCGTGACCGAGGGGTGGCCGGTGGCGCCGTCAGGAATCACGTCGCGGCGTTCGGCGGTCTGGGTTTCGCCGGTCGCGTCGGTGGCGCGGGCGCGGATGGTGTGCGGGCCGGAGGTGGCGTCCCAGTCGAAGACCCACTGGCGCCAGGTATCGGTGGATTGTTCCGCGGAGAGACGAGCCTGCTGCCAGGGGCCGTTGTCGATCTGAACTTCGACCGCGCGGATGCCGCGATGCTGTGCCCACGCGACACCGGCGACCGGAACGCGGCCGGGCTGGAGGCGACCGCGGGCGCGGGGGGTGTCGATGCGGGTGCCGGTCTTGATCGGGCCGAGCGCCGACCAGCCGCGACGGGTCCAGTATGCGGTGGCGCGGTCGAAACGGGTGACTTCCAGTTCGGTCACCCATTTGGTGGCCGAGACGTACCCGTAGAGACCGGGCACGACCAACCGGGCCGGGTAGCCGTGCTGCACCGGCAGGGGTTCGCCGTTCATGCCGATCGCGAGCAGAGCATCGCGTCCGTCGGTGAGCGCCGCCAGCGGAGTGCCCGCGGTCCACCCGTCGGCGCTGCGCGAGAGCACCATGTCGGCGTCGGGGTGCGGCCGGGCCTCGGCGAGCAGTTGATCCACGCGGTAGCCGAGCCAGCGCGCGTTGCCGATCAGGTCGCCGCCGATCGGATTCGACACGCACGCCAGCGTGACCATGCGCTCCTCGATCGGGCGGCTCGCCAGATCCGCCCAGCTCAACCGGATTTCGCGGTCGACCATGCCGTGGATGCGCAGCTCCCAGTCGTCCTTGGACACCTGCGGAACGATCAGCGCGGTATCGATCCGGTAGAAGTCGTCGTTCGCGGTGAGATACGGCGTCAGTCCTGGGAGACGAAGATCCACGCCGGGCGCGAGAGGCTCGCTGGGGGCGGTCGGCTCCGGCAAGCGCACGGCGGCGCGCTCACCGGAAACGTCGCCGCGCCGCGCGCCGAGCATTCGTCCGCCGACCCCGGTGACCACAGCCAACCCGCCGGCCACCAGCAAACCCTGCAGGACCTGCCTTCGTTCCGGCGACCGACGCTGCGATGTGCCGATGACGGACGAGGCGTGGTCCCGGCCCGGTCCTGTCGGCGCGGCTTCGTCCACGGCGAGTTCGCCTCCGTCCGAGCGGGTCTCGGCAGATGACTCTTCGATCGCCACGTCGATGCGACGGGTCAGCGCCCGCAGCGCATAGATGCCCACGGCGACGCCGACGACAGTCGGCAGCGCGGCGGACAGACCGCCGCGCGCGACGGCCGCCCACACCGCGACCACCCCGAAGACGACGAACAACCACGACCCGGCGGCGCGGGTTGTCCGTTCGATCGCTCCTGCCACTGCGGCGACCAGCACCGCGATAGCACCCATGACCAGGTACAGCACGGCCTTGTCGTTCGTGCCGAACGTGGTGATGGCCCACTCGCGCAACCCGTCGGGCGTGTGGTCGACCACCGCCGAGCCGAGCGCGTTGAGCGGAGCGCGGTCGGGGCCGGAGAAAGCCGCGAACAATTCGGCCACGCCCAGCGCCAGTCCCGCCGAGACGACCCCCGCCACCACGCGCAATCGCAGATCGGCCATGGAATCGAGACTACTGCCGGTCGGCCCCCGCGGCCGATGCCCGAAGGACGATCACCACGTCGGTTACCGTCCCGTTCCGGCGCCCGATCTCTTCGGATGCGGCTGTGGCACCTCCGCACACGCGAAAGGCGCTGTCCGCGAACAGTTCGCCGACAGCGCCTTCGGCGTTGCTCAGTGGTAGATGCTCGCCACGTCGTCGGCGTGCTGCTTCATCACGACCGCGCGCTTGAGCGACATCTTCGGGGTGAGCTCGCCGGTCTCCTGGGTCCAGTCGATGGTCAGCAGACGCGTCTTCTTGATCTGCTCGGCGTGCGAGACCTTCTTGTTGGTCTCGGCCACCGCCGCGTTCACCTCGGCGAGCAGATCCGGGTTTTCGATCAGCTTCTCGATCGGGGTATCGGCGGGCAGGTTGTGGCGTTCCTTCCAGCCCGGCAGCGACTCCGGATCCAGCGTGATCAGCGCGCCGATGAACGGCTGGCCGTCGCCGACCACCATCACCTGGCTGATCAGCGGATGCGCGCGCAGCGAGTCCTCCAGCAGCGCGGGGGAGACGTTCTTGCCACCGGCGGTGACGATGATCTCCTTCTTGCGGCCGGTGATGGTGATGAAGCCGTCGCCATCGATCGCGCCGAGGTCACCGGTCTTGAACCAGCCGTTCTCGAACGCGTCCTCGGTGGCCTCCGCGTTGCCCCAGTAGCCGCTGAACACGACCGAACCGCGCAGCAGCAGCTCGCCGTCCTCGGCGATCTTGGCGGCGTGGCCCTCGATCGGCCGCCCGACCGAGCCGACCCGGATGTGTTCCGGGGTGTTGACCGCGATGGCCGCGGTGGTCTCGGTGAGACCGTAGCCCTCATAGATGGTCACGCCGACGCCGCGGAAGAAATGGCCGAGCCGCGCACCGAGCGGACCGCCGCCGGAGACGGCCGCCTCGCACTGGCCGCCGAGCGCCGCGCGCAGCTTGCTGTAGACCAGCTTGTCGAACAGGGCGTGCTTGAGCTTGAGGCCGACGCCGGGGCCGCCGTTGTCGAGCGACTCGCTCCACGCGATCGCGGTAGCGGCGGCTGCGTCGAAGATCTTGCCCTTGCCGCCGTCGTGCGCCTTCTGTTTGGCGCTGTTGAACACCTTCTCGAACACCCGGGGCACCGAGAGGATGAAGTGCGGGCGGTAGCTGCCGAACTGCTCGACCAGGGTGGACCAGTCGGCGGTATGCGCGACGATCACCTTCGCGTCGAACGCGGCCAGCGCGACGGCGCGGGCGAAGACATGCGCCAGCGGCAGGAACATGAGGGTCTTCTTGCCCTCGGTGACGTACTTGTGCAGCGCGATCCGGTCGGACTTGGACTCCGCGTACAGGTTCGCGTGGGTCAGCATGACGCCCTTCGGGCGGCCCGTGGTGCCCGAGGTGTAGATCAGGGTGGCCGGCGACTGCGCGCCGACCTGAGCGCGACGGTCGTGCACGGCCTGGTCGTCGGTGTCGGCGCCGCGGCCGATCAGTTCGTCCAGCGCGCCCTTGTCGATCTGCAGGATCTCCCGCAGGTCCGGCAGCGACCCGGATTCGATCTCGTCGATCACCTTGCGGTGCTTGTCGCTGTCGAGGATCAACAGCTTGGTGGCCGAGTCCTGCAGGATCCACTTGGCCTGCTCGGCGGCGGAACTGTCGTAGATCGCGACGGTGCAGCCGCCCGCGGCCCAGATGGCGAAATCGAGGACGGCCCACTCGTAGCGCGTGGGGGCCATGATGGCGACGCGATCACCGAGTTCCAGACCCGAAGCGATCAGGCCTTTCGCCACGCCGGTAACGGTTGCCGCGAACTCGGCGGCGGTGACATCCCGCCAGCCGCCACTGCCGTTCGGCACGTTGAACAGCACCGTGTTCGGCGACTGCTCGGCATGGCGGAAGACGTTGTCGGAATTGTTCGCGTCATCCGGAATGGTGTAAGAAGCCGGGACTTCGAACTCTCGCATCAGTGCCCTTCCACGTGGGTTTACTCGCCAGTAATCTACGACACCTGCGCCGGGGCCGTGAGGTCGACCACCGAAATCGCCTCCGTACATCACCGCAGGGTAGGGACCCGCACGGGTCTCATCCTAGTTCGCGCAGGTCCGCCGGTTGAATCGCTTCGCGAAGGAACCCGGCGAGTTCGCCCAGCGCGGCCGCGGCGGGCGCCGCCAGGGCGGCCTGCAGCTGTGCGACGTGCCACAATCCCTTGCTCTCGGTGAAGCGGACGTGCACACCCGCCGCGCGCAGTGCGGCGACCAGTGCGACGCACTGGTTGTGCAGCAGTTCGCTGACGTCCACCTGCACGTAGGTCGGGGGCAGGCCACGCAGCTCGCCGGTCAGCGGGGCGTAAGCCGGATCGGCCGAGTCGCCCTCGCCCAGGTAGGCGGCAGCACAAGCGCGTGACCACGGCTTGTTGATCACCAGGTCGCGTTCTCGCTCCGGGATCTCGTTGGGGTCGGCCCACGGTGCGATCAAGCCGAGAGCGGCCGGGGTCTGCCCGTGCCGGGCGATCAGGCGTTGCGCCAGCGCGAGCGACAGGCCGCCGCCCGCGGAATCGCCGGAGACGGCGATCCGGCCCGGCTGCAAGCCCGCGCTCGCCACCAGTTCCAGGAATGCCGCCTCGGCGTCGTCCAGGGCCGCGGGAAACGGGTGCTCCGGCGCGAGGCGGTAGTCCAGCACGTAGACCGCGTAGCCGGTGTCTCGCGCCAACCGGGCGGCCAGCGAGCGGTGCGTCGCCAGTGAGCCGACCGCGTAGCCGCCCCCGTGGAGATAGAGGACCGCGCCGTCGTCGGACGTGTCCGCGAAACCGATCCGCTCGGCGGGCCTACCGCCCAGCCGCAGCGGCCGCACGACGGCGCCCGCGGGCAGCAACTGCGCCCGCGAACTCACGTCGAGTAGCCTGCGCTGCATCGGAAACGGCAACCGCTTGTTCAGCGTGACCCGGAAGATCGGATTCAACACCGCCCGCGCGAGGGGCAGCGGAAGGTTCATGTCTCGCATCGCCGTTCCTCGTCAGGGCAGGAAGCGGCGTTCGACGTTGGCCGCGATCCGCTGGTAGCCCGACGCGGTCACCCGCACGAACAGATCCAGCAGCTTGGCCTCCCAGCCGATCAGCACGCGGCCGTGCCCCTTGCGCACGCCCTCGGTAATGGTCTGCGCCGCCATCTCGGCGGTGTGGATGGCCAGTTTCTTGTCGAACATCGAGGCGGCCGACTTGCTGTCGATGCCCTCGGCGTAGGTGGCGTTGCGCGCGACCGCGGTCTTGATGCCGCCGGGGTGCACACAGGTGACCCGCACCGGATGCCGCGCGACCAGCATCTCCTGGCGCAGCGACTCGGTGAAGCCGCGCACCGCGAACTTCGCCGCGTTGTAGGCGCTCTGGCCGGGGATCGCGATCAGGCCGAACAGGCTCGACACGTTGACGATGTGGCCGTCGCCGGACTCGATGACCATCGGCAGGAACGCCTTGGTGCCGTTGACGACACCCCAGAAATCGACGTCCATCACGCGCTCGAAGTCCTTGTACTCCGAACGGATGACCTCGCCGTGGTGGGCGATGCCCGCGTTGTTGTAGACCTGGTGCACCGTGCCGAAGTGCGCTTTCACCGCGTCGGCGTAGAGGATGACCGCTTCGCGTTCGACCACGTTCACGCGGTCGGACTTCACCTGCGCGCCGAGCTGCTCGCAGCGGCGCGTGGTCTCGGCCAGGCCCTCGACGTCGATATCCGACAACGCCAGTTTGGCGCCGCGCCGGGCCAGATTCACCGCCAGCGCGCGGCCGATCCCGGAGCCCGCTCCGGTGATCACACAGACCTTGTTCTTGAAGTAAGCGTCGTTCTTGAAGTAAGCGTCACTGCTCACGATGCCACTGCTTTCAAATCGGCTCGGGAAATGGAGATGTCATACGCCGCCACGTCGAAAGTCCTGGTGAGCCTGCGGAATTCGAAGGTCCAGTCCGGCCACAGCGTGGTGTTGTTGCCGTGCTTGTCCAGGTACCAGCTCGAGCACCCGCCGGTCAGCCAGACGCTTCCGGCCAGCTTCGCCTGCAGTTCGGAGTTGTAGGCATCCTGCACGTCGCGGCGCACTTCCACGGTACGCAGGTCCAGGCGGTCGATGGTGGCCAGTGCGTCGGCGATGTAGTTGATCTGCGATTCGATCATGTACACCATCGAGGTGTGCCCGAGGCCGACGTTCGGACCGAGCAGGAAGAACAGATTGGGGAAGTTGGCGATCGAGGCGCCCTTGTAGCCCTGCTGGCCGATCTCGTCGAACACCTCCGACAGCGTGCGGCCGTCGCGGCCTGCGATCGTGTCGTAGGTCGGCGAATCGGTGACGTGGAAGCCGGTCGCCACGATCAGCGCGTCGATCTCGCGCTCGGTGCCGTCCTCGGTGACGATCGAGTTCTTGCGCACTTCGGCGATGCGATCGGTGACCACGTCGACATTGGGTCGTGTCAGCGCGGGGTAGTAGTCGTTGGAGATCAGCATTCGCTTGCAGCCGATCCGGAAGTTCGGCGTGACCTTGGCGCGCAGTCGCGGATCGCGGATCTCGTAACGCAGCTTGGCCTTCGCGATCGCCTCGAACAACTGCATGAACGCGGGGAACTTGGCCAGGCCGACCACTTGGGTCTCCCGTGCGGCATAGATCGCCGCGCGAGATAGTCGCTGCAGACCCGGCACGTGCTTGAAGGCCAGTCGCTCGGCCTTCGTGTACGGGCGGTCCAAACGCGGCAGCAGCCACGGCGCGGTGCGCTGGTAGACGTCCAGATGGCCGACCTTCGGGGCGATGGCGGGCACGATCTGGATGGCCGACGCGCCGGTGCCGATGATGGCGACCCGCTTGCCGGTGAGGTCGGCGTCGTGGTTCCAGCGGGCGGAGTGGAAGATCTCGCCTTCGAACTCTCCGATGCCCTTGATGTCCGGCAGCGCGGGCTCGCACAGCGCGCCGACCGCCGAGACCACCGTGTTCGCGGTGAAACTGCCCTTGCTCGACTCGATCTCCCAGAGCGCGGTCTCGTTGTTCCAGCGGGCGCTGGTCACGTCACAGTCGAAGATGTGCTTGTCGCGCACGTCGTAGCGCTTCGACGCGTCCTGGATGTACTGCTGGATCTCACCTTGGCGGGAGAACGACCGCGACCAGTCCGGGTTCAGCGCGAACGAGTACGAGTACAGGTGCGAGGGAACGTCGCAGGCCGCGCCGGGGTAGGTGTTGTCGCGCCAGGTGCCGCCGACATCGCTGCCGCGTTCCAGCACGAGGAAATCGTTGCGACCCTGCTGGGTCAGCCGGATGGCCAGACCCAGACCCGCGAACCCACTGCCGATGATGATCGTCCTGGCGTGGCGCGTGGGTCGACTGGCGACAGCTTTGTCTGTGACCTTGCGACTCATATAAAGCAGCCTACGGCGCTATTGAGCACCAGTCAACAGTGTATTGACTTCCGTTCAGTAGGATGGGCCGGTGACCACAACCCAGCCAGACGCCCCCAAGCGCACGCGGCTCAGCCCCGAGGAGCGCCGGGAGCAGCTGATCACTCTGGGTGCCAAGATGCTCGGTGAGCGCGCCATCGAGGACATCTCGGTCAGTGAGATCGCGGCCCAGGCCGGCATCTCCCGCGGGCTGCTGTTCCACTACTTCCCGACCAAGCAGGATTTCCAGCTGGCGATCGTGCACCACGCCAACGCCGAGCTCCTCGAACGCGTCGCCCCCGACCCGAGCCTCGGTCTGTTCGAGATGCTGCGCGACTCCATCGAGCGCTACATCGAGTACGTCACCGAGAACCGCACCTCATATCTCGCGCTCCTGCGTGGCCCCACCAGCGTCAGCCCCGAGCTGGCTCCGTTGGTCGACCAGACGCGCGACGCCATCATCGGCATCATCCTCGCCGAAACGCCGGTGCCCGTCTCCGAGTCCGACCATCCCCGCCTCATGCTCGCCATGCGCGGCTGGATCGCGTTCGTCGAGGAGTCCACCCTCACGTGGTTGCGCACCGAGCCGATTCCGCGTGAACAGCTCATCGATCTCTTGGTCGAATCCTTGATCGCCATAGCGTTTTCGGTCGACCCCGCTTTGGCGGCGGCATTGCGCAGCTGACCGCGGGCCTTCGGCCCCGGCTTACGGCGAAGTGAGCCGTGGTGGGCCGAGGGTGAGCCCCGTCACCACCCTCTGTCGCCACGCTGTCCGTAGCATGCCCTTTTGTCGCCAATGCCCTGCTCTTACAGTGCCTTTCGATTTTGTACCGCGTGCACGGGCGCATACCTTTGGGTGGTCGATGGTGTGGGACGGCGATGGAGGCCGCCGATGTTGGTCATCAATGAGCGAACGACGGCGCCGCGCTCCGAGCAGCGTGTGCTCCACTGGATGCGGAACTGGACCGGACAGTACGTCATTGTGGGCCTGGCGATCTCCGGGTGCTACTTACCCGACCGCGACCGCAAGGGCGAGACGCAGGAAGCCGATCTGGTGGTGATCACACCGCGGGCCGCGGTGGTGATCGAGGTGCGCGACACCGTGCCGGAAGCCACCACCGGCGTCCTCTCGGTACAGGCCAACGGACGGTGGCGACTGTCCGGCTTCGCGGGCGACCCGATGCGGGTGCGCGACAACGACAGCAGCCCGTTCGATCAGGTGACCAGCAACGTCGTCAACCTGCAGGCGCTGGTCCGCAAACACCACGCCGAAGCTTCCGTCGACGGGTTGATCGTCGTGGTTCCGCCCGACGAATCGTCCCTCACGCTGAACATCGAATCGCGTCGCCGCGGTTGCGGAGTAGTGCTCGGAGCCGGCGCCGTCGACCTCCGTGCCTGGTTCCACCGCACCGCCGGACGCAAACTCGTCTGGACCGCCGAACGCACGCACACCCTGCTCGCCGATTTGAACCTGGGCGATCAGGTGACCGTCGATGATCTGGTGGCGGACGGTTTCCCGCCGGAACAGAAGTTGCGGGCCGGGACGCTGGCGGCGCTGGACAGCGTCACGCGCAGGACGCGTGCGGTCGACGGCAGCCATTCTGTCGGGATCTCGGAAAAGGCTGAGGGACCGGAAAGTTCGGACGCGCCGTCAACGGAAAGCGTTCTCGAGTCGTCGGACGTGGCACCCCTTGCTGCGCAACCGACAGCATCCGAGCACTCGGAGCGCGATGTCGAGCCGGACGAAGTCGATCGAATAGCATCGGGGCCAGAACGATCGACGCCGCCGTTGTCTGCGATGCCCGCGCGGCCGCGAACCGACGCTTCGGAGCCCGACGCCTCGGAACCTGATATCAAGGAACCCGAAGTCTTGGAGCCCCTGCCGCCGACGCAAGGCAGTGCGCAAAGCGGACAGCACGTGAACGGATCCTTGTCGACGGCTCAGCAGTCGGTCGAATACGTGGACGTGCCCGACGACACCGCCGAGGTGGCCACGGCACATCCCGCGCAGATTTCGCCCGATGCGCGGACACGACCGGCCGAACCGGACCCTTTCGCACCGGAATTCCTCGCGCCGGAACCCGCAACGTCGGAGCCCGCGTTGCCGAGTACGACCGTCCACCCCGATCTGGACGATCGCGAAGAAACGCACCACTCGTCGTCCTCTCCGGAGCATGCGCAGCCGCGCGGATCCGTGGAGGTGCCAGAAGATGACCACGCGCAATGGACAGCGAAGCCGCCTCGCTTCGAAGGCAGGCTCGCGGTGCGACCCGCGCGAGAGGAACCTGTCGAGCCCGAATCCTATGCACCGGAACGCTCCGCAACAGGATTCGTAGCGTCGATACGGCCCGTCGCGGCCGAGCCCCACGCACCGGAACCAACAGAATCCTCGCCCTCCGGCGAGGCACTCGATCCGGCTGCACAATCAGCGCCCGAACCGTCGTCGTTCACGGATAGCTGGTCGTCGTGGATCGAACCCGCTCCCGATCGACCACTTCCCCCGCGCCCCACACCGGCACCTCCGCCGAACCGCCCCCCATCGTGGTCCACGCCCAGTCCCCAACCTGAGCCATTGCGCCGCCCCTCGCCAACCACTGTCCTCGAGCGCCGCCCACGAATCGCGGACCTCCGACGCATAACCACCCTGCCCGCACGTACCCCCGGCCGCCCATCCGAGAAACCGCAGTCACGCGGCCACCGCTCTCAACAGATCGCCGCGGTGGCACTGATCGTGCTCGTCATCGGCACCATCTGGGTACTGGCCGCCTCCTGCTCGACCCCGACAGGCGGCGCTGTACGACCGTCACAAGCCCCCGTGCCCATCACAGAGGAAGTTCCTCCACCGCCGACCGCCACGGAAACCCCGGGCCGCATGAACCTGCTGCCTTTGTGTACCCCGCTCACGCCCAAGTGCTGACTTCTGTTGCCGGGCACGCGGGGCCCATGCTTCTCCATCACGATCTTGGCCTGCTCGCTCGCGCCATCGGCGTCACCGAGCGCGGTGGCGATCGGTGAATCCCGCAAAGACTCGAGGCAGTCCGCGGCCTCCGGACGTGGCGTCTTCACTGGATCCTTGACGTGATCCGATACGCGGCCCACGCGCGGCGGTACCAGGCGAAGCCGGAGGCTGATGAGGTGACCGCGCTGCTCCGCGCCTTCTCGGACTCGTCGGTTCCCGTGCCGCGCGCGACTGAGTTCCAGTATTGGTCGGTCAGTACCGGGACCTGCGGCGGCAAGCGCCGTTTTGTGTGAGTGTCGGTGCGATGGAGGTATTCGTCGTCTCCGACGACCTGTCGGGCTTTCTCAATGTCCGCCGCAGCCTGCTGATTCCCACCGCGGAGGCGCAGCGTGAATTCCTGCGGCGGCATACTCCGCCACGAAAAGCGCTGGCACCGTAGCGTAGCCGCCTGGGTTTCAGGACGGCACCGAACCTTTGGATGATGCGGGCGTCGGTTACGCTGCGCGAAGGCGCCCTCGTAGCGTCGCCGCGCTCGGAACTGTGCACAGAGGTCGGTTTCACATCGGAAAGCCGTGCGAGGAAACGGCCATAGACGACGCACTTCTCCGCCGTGACAGTTCGGCCCAGTCAGGCGTGAACGGTCGTGCTCCGGAAACGTGAAGCCGGGCCGAACCACTCCGCCGGAGGGAGTGATCTGGCCCGGCTTTCGGATCAGGGACTACCAGTTGGCTCGAACGCTTCGGCGATGATCTCCACCTGTTCCACCGTGGACCTTGCTGGCCCCCGGGGAGCGGGGCGACATGGGCGCGGCGGGAGATACGGCACGCAGTTGGCCGTTCGGCAGATAGCTGAACTCGGCGGCTGAACCATCGACCTCGCCTTCCGACTTACGTTTTGGTCCTGTCGAATTCTGTTGCGAGGCAGAAGCCAGGGGATTGCCTGGCGTGGCGCGGGACAACGATCAACACTGACTGGCACGCGTTGACCCCAGTGCGTGTCATCTGTTCATCGAACACCGGAGACGGCATGAACAAGTCGATCGTCCAGTTGCTCCTCGATAGGGCCATTTATACCAAAGAGCGCTGACACCCCTTTCGTGTGAGGTGGTCACGCGATAAGCAGCCGACCCGGTCGGGCCGGACTGCGCCGACGCCTCCGCACGGTCTCGCCGTGTCGATGATCAGCGAAAATTGGAGTACATCATGGCAGATCTCTTGCCGTTCGTGATCGCGGGAATCGTATCCGGCTCGGTCTATGGACTGGCCGCGGTGGGTTTGGTGCTCACTTACAAGACGTCGGGAGTCTTCAACTTCGCCCACGGTGCCATGGCTACGGTGTCGGCGTACGCGTTCTACACATTGCACGTTGTCAATGGCGTCGCCTGGCAGCTGGCCGCCGCGATCTGTGTTCTCGGCGTCGGTCCGGCCTTGGGGTTGGCGCTAGAGTTGCTGGCCCGTGTCGTCGACCGGGCGACAGTGGAATTGCGAATCGCCGCGACGGTCGGCATTCTGCTGGTTGTCGAGGCGGGGGTGACGCTGTTCTACGGGCGGACGACGACACGCATCGTTCCGATCTTTCTGCCGCAGGGCGGATTCGCCGCCTTCGGTGTGCGGGTGCAGTGGTCGGATGTCACCACGTTCGGGGTCGCGGTAGTCGCGACCGCCGCGTTGTCGGCCGCGCTGCGGTTCACGCGACGCGGCATCGCCATGCGTGCGGTCGTGGGGAATGCGGCCTTGCTGGACCTGGCCGGAACCAGCCCGGCCGGCACGCGACGATGGGCCTGGTGTGTCGGCACGGGGTTGGCGTCGCTTTCCGGCGTGCTGTTCGCGCCGTTGATTCCGCTCGATCCCATGCAGTTGACGTTGCTGGTCGTCCAGGCGTTCGGAGCGGCGGCCATCGGCCGATTCACCAGTTTGCCATGGACTTTCGGCGGAGGACTGCTCATCGGGGTGCTGGCCGCGCTGGCCACTCGCTACTTCACCACCGGGCTCGCTGCGGGAGTTCCCGCCGCATTGCCGTTCTTGGCGCTGTTCCTCGTATTGCTGGTGATGCCGCGTCGGTACCTGGTGGACCGGGACCGGGCAGTCCGGCGGATCCGATCCGGCTGGACTGCTCCGCCACTGTTGCAATCCGTTGGCGGGGCCATGGTGTTCGTGGTGCTCGCGCTGGTTCCCTCATTCGCGGGCATCCACCTGACGGATTGGACCGTGGCCCTGGCGATGACGCTCGTCCTTCTGTCGCTCGGCCTGCTGGTCCGGACGTCTGGCCAGGTCTCGCTGTGCCACGTGGCGTTCACCGCGATCGGCGCCTGCGCGTTCTCGCACTTCGCTGTCGATTGGGGGTTGCCCTGGCCGCTCGCGCTCATCGGTTGCGGACTCGTCGTCGTGCCGATCGGTGCGGTGTTGTCGATTCCAGCCATTCGCCTCAGTGGCCTGTATCTGGCGTTGGCGACCTTCGGATTCGGCGTCGTGCTGCAAGTGATGTTCTACTCCCAGCCCTATATGTTCGGCACCAGTGGTCTCGGCCTGAAGATGCCGCGCCCCAGCGTATTCGGGCTCGACTCCGACCCGGCGTTCTACCGGCTCGTGCTGGTGCTGGCCACGGTGGGCACCCTGCTGATAGTGGCGCTGGACAAGAGCAGGCTGGGACGATTGCTCCGGGGTCTGGCCGAATCGCCGACCGCCTTGCGGACCAACGGTGTCACGATCGAAGTCACGCGCGTTCTCGTCTTCTGCGTTTCGGCATTCCTAGCGGCGTTGGGAGGCGCACTCGCCGGAATGGCCCGCACCACCGCCTCGGCGATCGATTACCCGCCGCTGCTGTCGGTCACCTATTTCGCGGTCATCGTCATCGTGGTGGGCCGGGAGCCGTGGTATTCGCTGCTGGCCGCGGCGGCGCTGGTCCTGGTGCCGTCCTATGTCGCGGTCGCCGGGATGTCGCAGTGGCTCCAGGTCGTGTTCGGCATCCTGGTGGTGCTTCGTGCCGCCACCGCGAGCCGCCTGGAGGTACCCGGACCGATCCGGTCCTGGCTGGACAGCGCGTTTCGCCGCGATCGGTCATCGGCGGTCGTCGCGGCGGAAACATCCACCGCGCAGCCCGCAGCGGAGCTGGCGGTTCGCGATCTTTCGGTCCGCTTCGGTGGTGTGGTAGCCGTCGACGGCTTCTCGTTCGCGGCACGCACCGGGCGGATCATCGGGCTCATCGGCCCTAACGGGGCGGGCAAGACCACCACGTTCGATGCCTGCACCGGACTCGTCCAGGCCAGCGGCGAGGTGCGACTGCAGAACCGGGTGATCAGCCGAGCGTCGACCGCACACCGGGCGCGGCTCGGCATCGGGCGAACCTTTCAGCGGACAGAGCTGTTCGATTCCCTTACCGTCGCCGAGAACGTCGCGATAGGAGCCGAAGGCCCACTTGCCGGGGCGAACCCGCTGGCCCAATTGGTCGCGGCCCCTGGGCACTACCACAAGACGCGCACCGCCGCGGCCTCCGCCATGGCGTTGTGCGGTATCGAATGCCTCGCGCATTCTCGTGTCGGCGCACTGTCCACCGGGCAGCGAAGACTGGTGGAACTCGCCCGATGTCTTGCCGGGCCGTATCGGATCCTGTTGCTCGACGAGCCGAGTGCGGGCCTCGATCGTTCGGAGACCGCGCTCTTCGGGCAGATCCTGCGGCATGTCGTCGCCGCACGCGGCGTCGGAATCGTCCTGGTCGAGCATGACATGTCGCTGGTGCTCGAGATCTGCGACGAGATCTTCGTACTCGACTTCGGTCACCTGATATTCCGGGGCTCGCCCGCGCAGGTCCGGGCTTCGGAGGTGGTGCAGCACGCCTACCTCGGCGAGCCGGTCACCGTCGAGCGCAGGCTGGAGGAACCCGTAGCATGAGCGGCACCGATTTCGCACTCGAATTGCGTTCGATCACAGCCGGATACGGCTCCACGATCGTCCTCAATGACGTCGACCTGGCCGTTGCGCCTCGGTCGGTCGCGGCGTTGCTCGGGCCGAACGGCGCCGGAAAGTCGACGCTGCTGCGGGTGGCCTCGGGGCTACTCCGAGCTCGATCGGGGACTGTGGCGATCGGCGGGACCGACCTGACCCGCGCTCGCCCTGCGCGCCGTGCCCGCGCGGGCCTGTGCTTGATCCCCGAGGACCGAGGGATATTCGCGGACTTGACGGTCCGGGAGAACCTTCGCCTGCTGACACCTCCGTGGCGCCGAGGTGGCGCCGACGAGGCTCTCGATGTCTTCCCGGCGCTGCGGAGGACGCTTGATCAGCGGGGAGGCTCGTTGTCGGGCGGGCAGCAGCAGATGCTGGCACTGGCTCGCGCCTGGCTGGCCGATCCGGCGGTCGTCCTGCTCGACGAGGTGTCCATGGGCCTGGCTCCGCTGGTCGTGGACGAGATCTTCACGGCGCTGCGCGAACTGCGTACCACCGGCGCGGCGATCGTGTTGGTCGAGCAGTACGTCGACCACGCCCTGACGATGGCCGACCACGTGGTTCTGCTCAGCCGCGGCACGGTCGCGTTCGCCGGACCCACCGCGGACATCGACCGAGATGCCGTGCTGCAGAGCTATCTCGGCATGGACGGCGAACGCACAGACTTGCCGGCATCGCCGGCGGGACACCCACCCGGAACTGTTGCCGGGCCATGGGCGTAGCGAACATCCGGTATCCACAGAGGAGTGGAGCAATGAAGAAGAGAAGGTTTCTGTGGTGCGTGGCGCCGGTGCTGGCGGCAGCGCTCGCGCTCACGTCGTGTTCCGCCGACTCGACGAACGACGGGTCCACATCCATCGGCCCGGTGAAGGTGTCCGACGGCGGGCTCACGGGCGACCCGATTCTGATCGGGTCGATTTGCAGCTGCACCGGCCCGGCCGCCGGATCAGTGGGACGCGCCGGCGACGTGCTGCAGTCGTGGGCGTCGTGGGTCAACGATCGTGGTGGAATCAATGGGCACCCGGTCAAAGTCATCTCCTACGACGACGAGCAGAATCCGGCCACGGCGCTGGCCGTCGCGAAGAAACTGGTCGAACAGGACAAGGTTGTCGCCATCGTCGGCCAAACCAGCCTGGTCAGTTCGAGCTGGCAAAGCTACGTCGCCGGCAAGGGCATTCCGGTGATCGGCGGTCAGCCGGTCGATGCCCCGTTCATCACCGATCCGAACTTCTTCGCCTCCGGCACCACGCTGCCGGTGCTGATGCTGGGCGAGGTGGCCCAGGCAAAGAAGGCGGGCGCGAAGACCCTCGGCGTCTTCTATTGCGCCGAGATCCCGGTCTGCGAGCAACTGCCGCAGATGCTCGAGCCGATGGCCGAACAGGCTGGTCTGGGATTCGCAGCGGAGAAAGTCGCGATCGCCGCGCCGAACTACATCGCTCCCTGCCTGACATTCAAAGACAAGGGTGTCGACGCCTTGTTCTCCGCTGTCTCGGTCGAGGCGATCTCGCGTATCGCGGCATCGTGTGCGCAGCAAGGTTATAAACCGGTGCAGGCTCCTCTCGGCACGGCCCTCCAGAAAGGGTGGGCGAAGGACCCGAATTTCGAGGGCAGCATCTTCGCGAGCTCCAACGCGCTGTACACCGACGAATCCATCGCGGCTGTCAAGGACTTCAATGACGCCCTCGACAAATACATTCCGGGGCTTCGGGATAGCGCGGACTTCAGCTCACCGCTGCTGTGGCCGTGGGCAGGCGGGCAGTTGTTCCTGGCTGCGGCAAAAACCGCCAACCTCTCCCCGTCTTCGACGAGCGCGGATGTGATCAAGGGGCTGCGCGCACTGCGCGACGAGACTCTCGACGGTCTCGCTCCGCCACTGACCTTCCCGGAAGGCAGACCGGCGTTCCCGTTGTGCTATTTCACCGGAAACACCAAAGGCGGTGCATTCCATTCCGACAACGGTGGTAAGCCGACGTGCATCGACGAGGCTACTGCCGCTGCGCTGATGAAAGCGCTCGCGCCGTCCTGATCGTCGGAACTGGCCAGGCCCCGGCTTTCAGGCCGGGGCGTGGACTCCTTGGAAACGCGAAATCGGGCCGAATCGCTCTGTGGAGAGTGATTCGGCCCGATTTCAGGGTCAAGGACTACGCCGTCGGTTCGAACGCTTCGGCGATGATCTCCGCCTGCTCCACCGCGTGGACCTTGCTGGACCCCGAGGACGGGGCCGACATGGCGCGGCGGGAGATGCGGCGGAGTTTGCCGAGGCGGTCGGGGAGGACTTCCGGGAGGTTGAGGCCGAAGAACGGCCAGGCGCCCTGGTTGGCCGGTTCCTCCTGGACCCAGGCGATGTCGGTGGCGTTGGGGTAGCCGCCGAGTGCCTCGTTCAGGCGGTAGGTGGGCAAGGGATAGAGCTGTTCGACGCGCACGATGGCCACGTCTTCGCGCTTCTGCTTGGCCTTTTCGGCGGCGAGCTCATAGTAGAGCTTGCCGCTGGTCATCAGGATGCGCTTGACCTTGGCCCGGTCGCCGATGCCCTGCTCGTAGGCCGGCTCGTCGAAGACGGAGCGGAACTTGCTCTCGGTGAAGTCCTTCAGATCCGAGACCACGGCCTTGTTGCGCAGCATCGACTTCGGGGTGAAGACGATCAGCGGGCGGCGGATGCCGTCCAATGCGTGGCGGCGCAGCAGGTGGAAGTAGTTCGCCGGGGTGGACGGCACCGCGACGGTCATCGAGCCTTCCGCGCACAACTGCAGGAAGCGCTCGATGCGGCCGGAGGTGTGGTCCGGACCCTGCCCCTCGTGGCCGTGCGGCAGCAGCAGCACGACGTCGGAGAGCTGGCCCCACTTGGCCTCACCGGAGGAGATGAACTCGTCGATGATCGACTGCGCGCCGTTGACGAAGTCACCGAACTGCGCTTCCCACAACACCAGGGCGTTGGGGTTGCCCAGCGAGTAGCCGTATTCGAAGCCGACGGCGGCGAATTCGCTCAGCGCCGAGTCGTGCACGGCGAACCAGCCCGGGTTCTCGCTGCCGATGTTGTGCAGCGGGGTGTACTCCTCGGCGGTCTTGCGGTCGATGATCACCGCGTGCCGCTGGGTGAACGTGCCGCGGCGAGAGTCCTGACCGGTCAGGCGCACCGCGCGACCCTCGTCGATCAGGGTGCCGAACGCGAGCAGCTCGGCGAAGGCCCAGTCGACCTTGCCCTCGTAGGCCATCTCGCGGCGCTTCTCCAGCACCGGCTTGACGCGCGGGTGCACGTTGAAGCCCTCGGGCACGTGCAGGAACGCGTCGCCGATGCGCTGCAGGATGTGCTTGTCGACGGCGGTCACCACGGACGCGGGCACCGGCTGGTCGCCTTCGACCGATTCGCTCGGTCCCGGTGAGTATTTCTCCAGCTCACGAACCTCGTTGAACACCCGCTCCAGCTGGCCCTGGTAGTCGCGCAGCGCGTCCTCGGCCTCTTTCAGCGAGATGTCGCCACGGCCGATCAGGCTCTCGGTGTAGGCCTTGCGGACCGAGCGCTTGGTGTCGATGACGTCGTACATGTACGGCTGGGTCATCGAGGGGTCGTCGCCCTCGTTGTGTCCGCGGCGGCGATAGCAGATCATGTCGATGACGACGTCCTTGCGGAACTTCTGCCGGAAGTCGACCGCCAGGCGCGCCACCCAGTCGCACGCCTCGGGGTCGTCGCCGTTGACATGGAAGATCGGCGCGCCGATGAACTTCGCGATGTCGGTGGAGTACTCGGTGGAGCGGCTGTTCTCCGGCGCGGTGGTGAAGCCGATCTGGTTGTTCACCACGATGTGGATCGTGCCGCCGACCCGGTAGCCGCGCAGGCCACCGAGGTTCAGGGTCTCGGCGACGACGCCCTGACCGGCGAACGCGGCGTCACCGTGCAGCATCAGCGGCACGACCGAGTAGCCCTCCGGCCCGTCGCCCTTGTCCAGCAGATCCTGCTTGGCGCGGACCAGGCCCTCCAGGACCGGGTCGACCGCCTCCAGGTGCGAGGGGTTGGCGGTGAGCGAGACCTCGATCTCGTTGTCACCGAACATCTGCAGGTAGGTGCCCTGCGCGCCGAGGTGGTACTTCACGTCGCCGGAGCCGTGGGTGGCGGCCGGGTTCATGTTGCCCTCGAACTCGGTGAAGATCTTCGAGTACGGCTTGCCGACGATGTTGGCCAGCACGTTGAGCCGGCCGCGGTGCGGCATGCCGATGATGACCTCGTCGAGGCTGTGCTCGGCGCACTGGTCGATCACCGCGTCCATCATCGGGATGACGGCCTCGGCGCCCTCGAGCGAGAAACGCTTCTGCCCGACGTACTTGGTCTGCAGGAAGGTCTCGAAGGCCTCCGCGGCGTTCAGCCGGTTCAGGATGTACTTCTGCTGCGCGACGGTGGGCTTGGCGTGCTTCTGCTCGACCCGCTCCTGGATCCACTGCAGCTGCTCGGGATCGAGGATGTGGGTGTACTCGACGCCGACGTGGCGGCAGTACGCGTCGCGCAGAATCGACAGCACGTCGCGCAGCTTCATCTGCTCCTGGCCGTGGAAGCCCGCCACGTTGAACGTGCGGTCGAGGTCCCACAGGGTCAGGCCGTGCTGGGTGACGTCCAGGTCCGGGTGGCTGCGGAACTTGTCCTTGACCAGCCGCAGCGGATCGGTGTCGGCCATCAGGTGGCCGCGGTTGCGGTAGGCCGCGATCATCTCCAGCACGCGCGCGCTCTTGTCGACGCCGCGTTCGCGGATGTCCTTGCGCCAGCGGACCGGCTCGTAGGGCACGCCGAGACCGTGGAAGATCTCATCGAAGAAATCGTCGGAGATCAGCAGCTGGTGGATGGTGCGCAAGAAGTCGCCGGACTCCGCGCCCTGAATGATGCGGTGGTCGTAGGTGGAGGTGAGCGTCATCAGCTTGCCGACGCCCAGTTCGGCGATGCGCTCGTCGCTCATGCCCTGGAACTCGGCGGGGTACTCCATCGCGCCCGCGCCGATGATCGCGCCCTGACCGTTCATCAGGCGGGGCACCGAGTGCACGGTGCCGATGGTGCCCGGGTTGGTCAGCGAGATGGTGACACCGGAGAAGTCCTCGGCGGTGAGCTTGCCGTCGCGGGCGCGGCGGACGATGTCCTCGTAGGCGGTGTGGAACTGGCCGAAGGTCATCGCTTCGCAGCCCTTGATGGCCGCGACGACCAGCGACCGGTTGCCGTCCTTGCCGGGCAGGTCGATGGCGAGGCCGAGGTTGGTGTGCGCGGGGGTGACCGCGTGCGGCTTGCCGTCGACCTCGGCGTAGTGCCGGTTCATGTTCGGGAAGGCCTTGACCGCCTGCACGATGGCGTAGCCGAGCAGGTGGGTGAAGGAGATCTTGCCGCCCCTGGTGCGGGCGAGGTGGTTGTTGATGACCAAGCGGTTGTCGATCATCAGCTTGGCCGGGATGGCGCGCACGCTGGTCGCGGTGGGAATGCTCAGCGAGGCGGCCATGTTCTTGGCCACCGCGGCGGCGGCGCCACGCAGCACCTTGGATTCGTCGGCAGCGGTGTCGGCCTGCTTCGGGCCGGAGGTCGGCGCGGCGTTCGACGTCGGCGCCGGGGTGGTCTGCGGGGTGCGCGCGGTCACCGCGGCCGGTTTGGCGGGGGCGGGCTTGGCAGCAGCCGGGGCGGGCGCTTTCGGGGCCGCGGGTGGGGCGGGCTTGGCGTCGGCGGGCTTGGCGTCGTTGCGCGTGGCGGCGGGCTTGGTGGCCGTTGGAGCCGGTGCGGGAGCGGCAGCCTGCGCGGGCGCGGGCTGGCTGTTGCCGGAGTCGCCACTCGCGTCAGGCGTGTAGTCGGCCAGGAACTCGTGCCAGCTTTCGTCGACCGAGGATGGGTCTTGCTTGAACTTCTGATACATCTCGTCGACTAGCCACTGGTTCTGTCCGAACTGGGAAGTTGAGCTGCTCACAGCAGGTGTTCGCCTCTTTTCGTTCTTCGCGCTGCGACGTTTGTGACGTGCCCGGCACGGGGATCAGCGGATTGCGCGCCGATGCGCCCTATCTGAGGATAGGCCCAGCAGCAAATCGGCGGATTCACTGACCACCCGACACCCCCGACCCTATTGGTGATGACCCGGCGTCACCCGAGAATATTCCCTCCGACGACTGCGCCGCTGCCCAGAGCCGGGCATACGGTCCACCCGCCTCGAGCAACTCCGCGTGGCAGCCGAATTCCACGATCCGCCCGTGGTCGACCACGGCGATCCGGTCGGCCCGCGCGGCCGTGCCGAGCCGGTGCGCGACGATCACCGTGGTCCGGTCCCGGCTCAGCGATCGGCTCGCTGCCAGCACCGATGCCTCGGTGTCCGGGTCGAGCGTCGCGGTGGCCTCGTCGAGCAGCAGCAAGTCCGGAGCGACCAGTTCCGCGCGGGCCAGCGCGATCAGCTGCCGCTGCCCCGCCGACAGGCCGCGGCCTCGCTCGCCGACCGGCTGGTTCAGCCCGAGCGGGAGGGCGGCGATCATCTCCGTCGCACCCACCGCGGCGGCCGCGGCGGTGATCTCCTCGGGGGTCGCGGATGGTTTCCCGAATGCAATGTTGCTCGCCACGTCCCCGGTGAACAGGTGAGCTTCTTGCGGGACGATGCCCAGCCGGGAGCGGTAGTCGGCGAGGCGGTAGTCGCGGACGTCGGCGCCGTCCACGCGGATCGCGCCGTGGTCACTCGCGATCACCGAGGCTCTGTTTTTCGCCATCGCGGGACCCAGCGGGTCCGGTACGGCGAGATTGCCCGGCTTCCCGGGATGCCCGCCGGGCTCCCGTGGCAGGTCGTAGAGCCGCGCCAGCAACTTGACGACGGTCGATTTGCCCGCGCCGGTCGGCCCGACCAGAGCCAGGGTGGAACCGGCCGGGATGCGCAGCGAGACTCCGTCCAGCGCCGGGACACGACTGCCCGCGTAGTGGAAACGGACATCGTCGAAGCCCACGTCACCGCGCAGTCCCGCGGCGATCGGCACCGGGTGGGCCGGATCGGCGGCGATCGAGGACGGCGTGCGCAGCAGGTCCCCGATCCGGCGCAGGCCGACCCTGGCCTGCTGGTAACTGTCGAAGACCTGGGACAGCTGCAGGATCGGCACGAACAGCAGCTGTAGATACAGCACGAACGCGACGAGGGTGCCCGCGCTGGTCGCGCCGGTGGCGACCTCGCGCGCGCCGAAGAACACCACCACCGCCAATGCCACGTCCGCCCATCCGACGACGAACGCGAAGTACGACGCGATCGCCCGTTGGGCACGCAGCCGGCTGTTGCGATACCGCTGTGAATACTCGGCGAAGCGACGGGCGGCGCGCGGCTCGTGCCGATTGGCCTGCACCGCGCGCAAACCCGTCACGTTCTCCTGGAAGTCGGCGTTGACCGCCGACACATGCTCCCGCGAGACGGTGTACGCGGTGGATGACACCCGCCGGAACAGCACGGTCGCGACCACGAGGGCGGGCACCGTCGCCAGCACGGCGATGGCCAGCGAGACATCGATCACCAGCAACGCGACCGTGATGCCGACCAGCGTCAGCAGGCCCACCAGGCTGGTGGCGACGCCGGTCTGCAGGAAGGTCGACAGCGCGTCGACGTCGGTGGTCATCCGGGTCATGATCCGTCCGGACAGCTCGCGTTCGTAGTAGTCCAGACCGAGCCGTTGCAGGTGTGCGAAGCTGCGGACCCGCAGGGCGAACAGCACCCGCTCCCCGGTGCGCGCGGTGAGCAAGGTGGTGGCCGCTGCGACCGCCCAGCCCGCGGTGACCAGTACCGCGCCGAGCAGCGTCGCGCGGACCAGCGCGGCGGCGTCGTCGTCCAGCACGCCGCCGTCGATCGCGTAACGCACCAGCGGCGGGAAGGCGATCGCGATCGCCGCGTCCGCGGCCAGCAGCGCCATCACCGTGAGCACCAGCCTGCGGACGGGACGCAGCAGGCGGGTCAGCCGGAAACGCGGATCCGGCTCGCGCAAGCGCCGCGCGTCCTGGGCCGGTTGCTCGGTGGCGGGTGGCAGCGCCTCGATGATCCGGCGCAGTTCGGCCGTCTCGCTGATGTCGGCCGCCGCGGCGCCGAAGCGACGACCGGCGGGACCATCGCCGGCCCGGCCGTTCGAGACTGCGATCGCCTCCGGCTCGGGAGTGGGGTGCGCGGCGGGAGCGGATAACCGGATAACCCGGTCGGCGTGGGCGAGCGTCGACTCCCGATGCGCGAGGATCACCGTGGTCCGTCGGCCGTCGCCGGGCAGCGCTTCCAAGATCGCGGCCTCGGTGACCGCGTCCACCGCCGAGGTGGCGTCGTCGAGCACCAGGATGCGCGGACGCGCCAGCAATGTCCTGGCCAGCGCGATGCGCTGGCGTTGGCCGCCGGAGAGCGTGAGACCGCGTTCGCCCACCACCGTGTCGTAGCCGTCCGGCAATTCGGCGATGAATTCGTCGGCCGCCGCCTGGACGGCCGCCTGCCTGATCTCCTCGTCGGTCGCGTCCGGTCGCCCGAGCGCGATATTGGCCGCGATCGTGTCGGAGAACAGGAAAGGATCGTCGAAGACGACGCCGATGGCGGCGCGCAGGTCGGCGGCGCGCATGTCGGCGATGTCGACGCCGACGGTCTCGGCGGTGCGGGTTGTGGCGCGCGAACTCTCGTGGGCGCCGGTGAACGCGTCGGCGGTGTCGGCTCGCGAGGCCGCGTACGCGGGGACGTCGTCGGTGAACAGGCGGATGCTGCCCGAGTCGGGCGCGTAGAACCGGGGGAGCAGCAGGGCGAGCGTGGACTTGCCCGAGCCCGCCGGGCCGATGACCGCCACCGTCTCGCCGGGCCGCACCCGCAGGTCCAGTTCGCGCAGAACGGGCCGGTCGGGATCGAAACCGAAGCTCACCGCGTCGATCTCGATGCCGAGCGGTCCGTCCGGCAGCTCGACCGGGCGATCGGGGTCGGCGATGACCGGCGCGGTGTCGATCACTTGGAACACCCGCTCGGCCGCTGCCCTGGTGAGCTGAGCCATGACGATCACCGAGGAGAGGATGCGCGCGGTGCCGGTCATCACGGCGACGTAGGCGGCGAACGCGACGAAGGTGCCGATGCCGATGCTGCCGTGCAGCGCGAGCAACCCGCCGATCGCGATGACCGCGACCATCCCGATCTGGGGAATCGTCGCGACGGTCGGTGCGAATCGGGTGTCGATCCGCGCGGCGCGCATTCGCTCCGCGAACAGCTCGCGGCCGTGCCGCTCCAGCTGGTCGACCATCCGCGCTTCCTGGCCGAAGCCTTTGACCACCCGCACCCCGGTGACCGTCTCCTCGACGTGCTGGGCGAGATCGGCGGCGCGTTGCTGCGCGGACCAGGTGGCCGCGTGCAGGCGCGGTCGCATGCGATAGACCACCAGGCCGATGGCGGGCACCACCAGCAGCGCGACCGCGGCGAGCGGAGGGGACAGCCAGATCATCACCGCGGCGGCGAGACCGAATTCCAGCAACGCCATACCCGACAGCGGCACCATCGCCATCAGGCCTTGGACCAATTGGAGATCGGTGATGGATCGCGACACCACCTGGCCGGTGCGCAGGGTGTCCTGCTTGACGCCGTCCAGCCGCTGCAGGGAGCCCAGCAGGTTCACCCGCAGCGCGTGCTGTACGTCCAGGGAGAGCCGCCCGGCCAGCCAGCGCCGCCCGAATCCGGCCGCGGACCGGCTCACGGCCAGTATCAGGAGCAGGCCCGCGACGGCGCTGATGGCCCCCGTGTCACCGATCCCCGCCGCGTCGATGGCGCGTTTGGTCAGCAACGGTCCCGCGGTCTCGATGACCGCTCCGCCGAGCACCGCCGCCCCGAGGCCGGCCAGCACCGCGCGGTGCGGCAGGCATTCGGCCCACAGCCTGCGGATCCATCCCGGTCTGCGTCCCCCGTCCACGTCGCCTGTTCGCCCCCTCTGTCGTACCGCGTTCGTCATCGACGGTACCGACACCGACCGACAGCCCGTTGTTCCCGGCTGGGCTTTCGGGTCACAGGTCGCGGGTGCGCAGGCTCCACCAGCTCGCGGCGCCCAGCCCGATGGTCCACAGGAGCAGGACCACGACGGCGGCAGGGGTGGGCGCGAGGAAATCACTGTCGGGATAGGAGCCGACGGCCACGGTGCCGACGGTGGCGGAGACGGGCAGCACGGTGACCACGCCCGGGATGCCGAGACCGCGCGCGATCAGCCAGATCAAGGGTTCCGCGAGCAGGATCCAGCCGAGCAGTGAGGTCACTGCCCGAGTCGAGGAGCGCAGCAGGATGCCCGCGCTCGCGCCGATCAGCGACCAGCAGACCGCGGCGAGCAGTCCACCGCCGAGCACCGCGAACAACTCCCCGGTGACGGCGACCTTGCCCCGTCCGACGCCGAACAGCGCGCCGAGGGAGACCAATTCCACCGCCACCGCGGCCGCCAGCGCACAGCATCCGATGACCAGGAATTTCGCTGCGGCGAGCCGGTCGCGGTCGGCGGTGAACAGCGCGGTCACCGCCATGCTGTGGTACCGGTACTCCGACCCGGCGGCCACCGCGCCGAAGACCGTGGCCGCCAGCACGACCATGGCGAGGCCGATGTACAGCCCGATGGTCGACGCGCCGGTGGCCGGCTCGCCGCGCGGATTCGGCGGTCCGGCCAGGGCCGCCGAGGCGATACTCGCCAGCAGCGCCACCGCGACCAGCGCCCCGGCCAGGATCGGGCCGCGCGGCATCGTGACGAGCTTGCGGACCTCGGAATTGACGTTCGGCACCAGGTCCGCGGGCAGGATGGTGATCATCGTGGAATCCCGTAAGGCATCGGCGAGGGTTGCTGGAATCCGGGCGTCGCGAGACCCGGATACTGCGGAGCGGGCGCGGCCGTGGCTCTGGTCAAGGACGCGAGTACGCGATCGGGATGAATCGGGTCGGGAACGATGCTGTCGATCCGCACCTGCGCCGAGAGCGCCGCCGCCCGGATCTGCGCTTCGCTCGCCTCGGCGACGGCGAGGCGACCGTCCGGCCGGATCACCGCGTCGGTGAATCCCTGCGCCGCGAGCATGGTGGCCAGCGCGATGGGAGTGGAGGCCGCGACGACCAGTCGGTCCGGATGCCCGCGCCGCAACCGCGCCGGGGTGCCCTGGTAGACCACCGCACCCTGGCTCAGCACGATCAGCTGGTCCGCGCCCGGCAGAACGGCGCCGAGGCTCTCGCTGGTGAGCAGGACACTGCCGCCGCGGCGGGCGTGCTTGCGCAGGAAATCGTGCAGCCAGCCGCGTTCGGCGGTGTCGAGCCCCTCCATCGGCTCGTCGAGCGCCAGCAGCGGTGGGTCGCCGAGCAGCGCCGTGGCCAGGGCCAGCCTGGTCTGCTGCCCGATCGACAGAGCGCCGATCTTCGTCGCCGCGTGCTCGTCCAAGCCGACCAGCTCCAGGACGTCCGTCACGCGGCTGTCGAGGACTCCCGCCGCGGCGGCGTAGATCCATAGGTGGTCTCGTGCGGTACGGACCGGATGCAACCCACGTGGGGCGAGGACGCCGCCGATCACACTCGCCGAGCCCGCGGCGTCCCGCCGGGAGCCGGGGCCGCCGACGGACGCCGATCCGGCGGTGGGGACGAGCAGCCCGAGCAGCGCCCGCACGATCGTGGTCTTACCCGCGCCGCGCGGACCCACCAGCGCGGCGACGGCGCCGGCGGGCACGGTGAAGCTGACGTCCGTCACGGCGGTCGCCAAGTCGTACTGCTTGGTCAATCCCCGGACCGCGAACGCGATCGGCCGCGCCCCGCTCATCGTGGCGTGGCCGGGGGTCGCGGCTTCGCCGGGTCGATCGCGGTGAGCGGATCGGCGTCGATGACCATGTGCCGGTCGGCGGGCCAGGTGGTCGGCGCCGTCCCGAATGCCTTGCGCGCGTTGTTGATCGTGGCCTTGCCGAGCGCGCGGTTGCCCGCACCACCGATCACGGCGCCGATGCCCGCGGGTAGCACTTTGCCCGCCATCAGCGCGGCGCGCTTGGTGATGAACCGGACGATGAACCGCTTCAGCAGCGAATCGTTCATGCTCGACAGGCCGGGAATCCGGTTGGCGAAGGCCGTGCCCCAGTTCTTCGCCGAGGTGCCGACGCTCTTCTGCACGATCTGCATGCCGCTCTCGCCGAGCACGACGGCCAGCACGAGTGCCCTGCGCTGTTCCTGATCTTCCGGCGATATGCCGTGCACCGAGGCCACCGCCAGGGTGAAGACCGCCGAAGCCTCCATGAAGAAGGTGGTCTCGGCGCTGACCGCGGCGATGGCCGCGACGGTGCCGACGCCGGGGAACGCCGCGGTCGCGCCGACGGCGCTGCCGCTGCCGGTCACCGCGAGCAGGTACTGCTTCTCCAACCGCTCGATGATCTGCGCGGGACTCTCCTCGGGGTGGGAGCGGCGGATTCGGTCCACGTACTTGGCGACCGCGGGGGCCTGCAGGCGGGACCCGGTGTCGAGCAGTTCGACCACCGTCTTCTCGAACGCGCCTTTGAGCATCGGCGGCATCCTCCTCTTCCGGTCTGCTGGGTAGAACTGTATGGCACCGGTTGCCGTCAGCTCGTCATGACAACGAAGTACCCAGCCGGATCGGTTCCACCGGCGGCTGCCCGAGTTATGACCGGCTACGCGGGGGTGTGGACCGCGGGCACGCGTTCGGCCGACGGCGGAGGGGGCGGCGGGGTTCCGTCGCCGAAGGGCCTGCCGCCGAGTGTTTCCCGGCCGTGCGGGGTCTGCCAGTTCTCCAGGTCCGGGCCCTTGGGAACGATGCCGGTCGGGTTGATGTCGCGGTGCACCACGTAGTAGTGCGTCTTGATCTGCCCGAAGTCGATCGTGTCGCCGAAACCGGGAGTCTGGTACAGATCGCGCGCGTACGCCCACAGCACCGGCATCTCGGCCAGCTTGGACCGATTGCACTTGAAGTGCCCGTGGTACACCGCGTCGAAGCGGACCAGCGTGGTGAACAGCCGCACATCGGCCTCGGTGATCGTGTCGCCGACCAGATAGCGTTGTGTGGCAAGGCGTTCCGACAGCCAGTCCAGGCGGCGGAAGAGCCGGTCGTAGGCGGCGTCGTAGGCGTCCTGCGCGCCGGCGAACCCGCAGCGGTAGACGCCGTTGTTGACATCGCGAAACACCGCGAGGTTGACCTCGTCGATCTCCGCGCGCAGCGGTTCGGGGTACAGCCGGGGTGCGCCGGGCCGGTGGTGATCGGTCCACTCGGTGGAGAAGTCGAGCGTGATCTGCGCGTAGTCGTTCGTGACGACCTGCCCCGTCGGCACGTCGACGATGGCGGGCACCGTGATGCCCCGGGGGTAGTCCGGGAAGCGCGCCAGGTAGGCGTCGCGCAGCCGGGGTATGCCGAGTACCGGGTCGACGCCACCGGGGTCCAAGTCGAAGGTCCAACTGAGCTTGTCGTGCGTCGGACCGCACAGGCCCAGCGAGAGCACCGGTTCGAGCCCGAGCAGACGCCGCACGATCAGCGTGCGGTTGGCCCACGGGCAGGCGCGCGCCGCGACGAGCCGGTAGCGTCCCGGCTCGACCGGGTAGCCGTCGCGGCCGTCGGCCGTGATGCGGGTGGTGATGTAGTTCGTGTCCCTCTTGAACTCGCCGGGCTCGACGTAGGAACCGCTTGCGCTGGCCGACTTGGTCACAAGGACAGTCTTCCAGATCGACCTCGTACGCTGACCGGATGAGTGACACGAAGGCCACGCGCCTGGAGCGCGAGTTCACCGACGGCGGCGCGGAGGTGGCGACCCTCACCCTCGCCCATCCGCCGCTCAACCTCTTCGATCGGGCGATGCTGGACGCGCTGACCTCGGATATCGCCGAGCTGTCGGCGCGGCCGCCGCGCACGGTGCTGCTGCGCGCCGAGGGCAAGGTGGTCTCCGGCGGCGTCGACGTGCACGTCTTCGACGGTCTGACACCGGAGCAGGGAGCCGATTTGTGGCGCACCCTGTTCGCGCGGATCATCCATCCGCTGGAGGCGCTGCCGTGCCCGGTGGTATTCGCCGCGCACGGGCTGACCCTGACCGCCGCCTTCGAGATCGCGCTCGCCTGCGACATCCTGCTCGCGGCGCCGAAGGCGAAGTTCGGGTTGGTGGAGATCGTGGTCGGGCTGACCCCGTCGATGGGTGGCCCGCAGCGCCTGGCCGAACGAGCGGGCTCGGGTCGGGCTCGCGAGTTCGTGATGACCGGCGACCTCTACGACGCGGCGACCATGGCCGAGTGGGGGGTGGTGAACGCCGTGCACGACGACCTCGACACCGCGGCGCGAGCGCTGACCCACCGGCTGGCCGAGGGCCCGACGAAGGCTCACGGGGCGACCAAGAAGATCATCGAGGCGTGGCGTTCGGGCGGTGTGGCACATGCGGATTCGGTGACGCCCGAAGTGTCCGGCGCGCTGTTCGACACCGAGGACCTGAAGGGCGGTGTGCGCAGCTTCCTCGAGACCGGTCCGGGGAAGGCGCGCTACGCGGGGCGGTGACAGCTGGGACACGTTCATCGCCTATTCCAGCGAAGTTGTGACATGCGTCATATAGTCGCAGTGCCTGATACCTCGAGGCATGCGGAGGACGAATGTCGCAGTTGCTCGTCGAATATCCCCTCACCAGCCCGCACGCCTGGGACAACCCGCTAGCCCGGGGCGCCGACGGGGTGCTGCGCTACGGAAACCTCACACCCGCGCTGACCGAACTGCTCGATCTACAGGTGCACGCCTTCGGCACTCGCGAAGCCGTGGTGGAGGTCGGCGGCCCGCGCCTGACCTACCGTGAGCTGTGGCACTCCGCCTCCCGCATCGCGGGCGGCCTGCAGGAGCACGGCATCGGGTACGGCGACCGGGTGGTCATCCGCATGCCCTCGGGCGCTCGCTGGGTGCAGGCGTTTCTCGGCGCCTTGCTCAGTGGCGCGGTGCCGGTGCTGGTGCACGACAGGCTGCCCGACGCCGTGGCCGAGCGCGTGATCGTCGACAGCCGTGCGGATTTCGTGCTCGGCCCCACAAGCGTCGAGACCGAGTTGCCCGACGGGGCCGCCTACATCGATGACGGTGCGGCGCTGGGCGACCTGGCGCTGCTGTGCTACACCAGCGGAACCTGCGCGCCCAAGGGCGTGGAGTTGACCAACGAGAATCTGCTCTCCGCCGTGCGCTCGGTGGTCGCGGCGCTGGATCTGCCGACCGACGGCTTGCGCAACCTGGTGCTGCTGCCGTTGGCGCACGCCAGTGGCTGCGTCGATCAGCTGTTGCCGACCTTCGCGGTGGGCGGCACCGTGGTGCTCACCAGGGACGCCCGCGGCTTGGCCGAAGCCATCACCGCCGAGCGGATCGACATGGTCTGCGCGACGCCGCGGACTTTCGCGGACCTGTTGCCCGAACTCGTGGAACTGCGCGCCGAGGGATTGTGCACCGAGGGCATCGCGCGGATCAGCAAAGCAGGCCATCGCTCCGCGTCCCCGGTCGCGCCGGTCGACCTCACGGCCGGCCTGCGTGGCGTGTTCCCCGCGGCTCGGCAATGGTCGGTGTGGGGCGCGACCGAGACCAGCGGCATCGGTCTGGCAGTGGACGACGCCGAGCGGGCGGTGGACCCGTCCGAGGCTGCCGCGGTGCTCGGTTTCCCCTTCGGCGGAACGGAATTGGCGCTGTGGGGCCCGAAGGCGACGACGGGTCACGGTGAACTGCTGTGCCGCGGGCCGAATGTCACCCCGCGCTACTGGAACGACCCCACCACGACCGCGGCGCGCTTCACCGGAACCTGGTTCCACACCGGCGACCAGGTGACCATCGGCGCCGACGGATTGGTGCGCAAGGAAGCGGCGCCGGTCGAGTGATCCGCTCTCACTCGAGCATTCGTTCGCGCAGCCGCGCGAGCAGCGCGGGCGTCAGCCCGACGGTCGCGAGATAACCGTGCAGGTCGCCGTGCGCCTCGCGCATCGACGCGGTGGCGATGTCCAGGTACTCCTCGCGCACGCCGAGCAGGTCGACCGAGATCTCCTCACCGCCGAGCAGTTTGGTCGTCATGATGGCGCGCAGCGCGGGGATGGCCCCGTTGCTGAGCATGTAGTCGGCCTGTATGTCCGCCTCGGTGACACCGACCGCGCGCAGCAGCGTCGCGACGGCCCAGCCGGTGCGGTCCTTGCCCGCCGCGCAGTGCACCAGCACGGCGCCTTCGCCGCGCACGATGGACTCCGCGAGCGAGGCGATGGCGGCGTGCGCCTCGGGCAGTGCCGGGAACATCCGGTAGACCTCGAGCATGTGCGTATAGGCCGTCTGCGCGGTCGCCTCGTGCGGCGGCGCCTCGGCCATACGCGAGTCGAACGGGGTGACGGTCAGCCGGACGTCCGTGGGCAGCAGGTCTGCGCCCATGTGGTCGATCTCGCGCTGTCCGCGCAGGTCGTGCACGTCGCTGACGCCCAGTTCACGCAGCGCGGCGTGGCCTGCCTCGTCGAGTCCGCTCAGCTGGGCCGAGCGCAGCAGGACGCCGGGACGAACCTTGGCGCCGTCGTCGGTGCGCAGCCCGCCGGTGTCGCGGAAGTTGAACGTGCCGGAGAGAAAGTACTGATCGGCGGGGGGCGAGAGAGTCACCGATCCAGGCTATCGGTCTCGCGGAACGAAAAGGTGTCGATAGCGGATCGAACCCCCCACGGTAAGCGTGCCCGATTCGCCTGATTAAGATGTGGCATTCGCCACAGAATTTGGGCAGCCCGCGGCTCGAACCGTACCGTAGTCCACGGTCTGCCGAGCGTCGGGTGGCGCCGAGATCCACCGTCATAGCGGGATTTTAGGGTGATACGGCCTGATCGCAGCCCGATCCCGGTTGGGTAACAAAACATTCTTTCAGTCCGGAAATACCCATCGAAGCCGTTCTCAAACCCCGGAAACGCTCTACCATTGGTGATCGTTGGACCGGGCAGCCCAGGTGTTTCCCGATGTTGCCCGCCCTGTTCAGCGAGTCGCGCCGTCGGAGGTGCGCGAGTTCTTTCGCCGAGGGAGTCGTCGTTGAGCGCACGAGGAGAAGTAATAACAGAAATCCGGCTACGGCCGGCTGTCACCGAGGCTGTCGAGGCCGCGGCGGCCACGCTCGATTACCGGGGTCTGCGCGCGCTGCGGGTGCTGCTGCATGCCGGGGTCAGTGCCTACTGGCCGCTGGTGAAGGCCACTCCGGACAAGCAGATCAAGTCCTATGAGATGACGCTGCAGGCGTTGCGCGCGCGGTGGAACGGCGAGCGTGACTGCTTCCCGGACCCGATCGCGACGGAGTTCTACCGCGACAAGGACGCGGAGGTCACCGCGTTCCTGCGGTTGTGCGCCGAGCGTTCGGGAACGCAGTGGCTGGAACCGGTGGAGGCGATCGCGTGCAACGTCGTCTCGATCGTCCAGGGCACAGTCTTGCGCTGGCTGGCCGATTGCAATGACGAGACCATGCTGGTGGTGCTCGATGAGATGGTGAGCGGACTGGCCGCCAAGGCCACGGAACTCTGAACCGAAATACTGGACGTTTGACCAGTTTGGTGGTTGAGTTGTCCTGGTGACCGAGACGTCGCCGATCGCGGGGCTGCACGCGGCCACCGCGGAACTGGACCCGCCGCTGGCCGCCCTCGACCTGTCCACCCTGCGTGCGAACGCCGCCGACCTGGTGCGTCGAGCTGCGGGCACTCCGGTGCGCGTGGCCAGCAAATCCGTGCGCTGCCGCGCCGTCCTCGCCGAAGTCCTCGGCGCCGACCTCACCGCCGCGGGCGGCTTCGCGGGCATCATGTCCTACTCCCTGCGTGAGGCCCTGTGGCTGGTGCGCCACGGTGCGCGCGATGTCCTGCTCGGCTACCCGAGCGTGGACCGTGCGGCACTGGCGGAACTGGCGGCCGACGACATTCTGCTGCGCTCGATCACGCTGATGATCGACGACGCCGCGCAACTCGATCTGATCCGTTCGGCCGTCGGCACCGACCGGGTGCGGCCCCGGGTATGCCTGGACGTGGACGCTTCCCTGCGCATCGGCCCGCTGCATCTGGGCGTGCGCCGTTCCCCGGTCCGCACTGCGCTACAGGCGGCGAGCCTGGCGAGCGAGGCACTGCGGCGTGGCTTCGACGTGGTGGGCGTGATGACCTACGAGGCGCAGATCGCCGGGCTGCCGGACTCGAATGTCGCGGTGCGTTTGGTGAAGCGCGCTTCCGCGGGGGAGATCCGCAAGCGCCGGGCCGAAGTGCTCGACGCGGTCCGCTCGGTGACCGGCCTGCTCCAGATCGTCAACAGCGGGGGCAGCGGGTCGATCGAGGTCAGCGTCGCGGATCCGGACGTCACCGAGGTGACCGCGGGATCCGGGCTGTACGTGCCGACGCTGTTCGACCACTACCGGTCGTTCACCCCCAGGCCCGCGCTGTATTTCGCCACGCCCGTGCTGCGACGGCCCGCTCCCGGTATCGCCACCGTCTTCGCGGGCGGCTACATCGCTTCCGGCCCCGCCGGGCAGTCGCGGGTGCCCAAACCGGTGTGGCCGCGCACGGTGAAGCTGCTCGGCACCGAGGGCGCGGGCGAAGTACAGACCCCGCTGTCGGGCGCCGCGGAACTCCGGATCGGCGACCGGGTGTGGTTCCGGCACGCGAAGGCCGGTGAACTGTGCGAGCGGTTCGAGACGGTGCACCTGGTCGACGGGGACGGCTCCCGAGTCGCGGTGCCGACCTATCGGGGCGAGGGCGTCTGCTTCGGCTGACCCGCGTCGGCCAGCCGTAGGAACGCCGCGAGATCGGTGAGCTCGTCCGGGGTGCCGGGCAGGTACTCGGTGAGCAGCGGGGAGCGGATGACGATCGCCTTCCACATTGCGCGGCACAGCACGTGGCTCGAGCTGCGCGACAACAGCGACGGCATGCCGTAGGGAGCGTCGGCGGGACTGGAGGTGGCCATCGACAGCAGCACCACCGCCGCCTCCCGGCCGCGGAACCGATCCGGCGTGCCCACCAGGACGTCCTCGATTTTCGCGCGGGCCAGCAGGGTGCGGATGCGCCCGACCTGAGCGGCGTACGGCGCGACCACGAAGATGTCGTGCGGGTGCAGCCTGCGGGTGGTCGCTCCGATCGTCCAGGACATGCCGAGCAGCGCGCGGACGCGGCGCACCACTTCGCGTGCCTCCGCCGGTGACTCGGTGGCGTTGCCGTAATGCTCCACCAGGACGGTCTGGACGCCGGGCTCCTCGCCGTCCAGACGCCGGGCCAGCGTGACGGTCTCGTTGGCGCGCAGGCGGCCGTCGTAATACAGGCGGGAGACGGGGTCGCACACCGCGGGATGCATCCGCCAGGTGCGGTCGAGGAAATAGCCGCGCTCGGCGGGCAAGGTTTGGCGTCCCTCGGCGAGCCAGCCGAGCACGGAGTCACCGACCGGGGCCGGGTGGACGCCGCGAGCGGCCGACGGCGCCGGGTCGCCGAGCAGCAACAGGTTGCGCGCGCACGCCGCGACGGACACGGTCTCGGCCAGCGGGAAGCGGCCCGCGTCGGCGACCACGAGCAGGTCGAGGGAGATGTGGGGCACCAAATCCTCGTTCGCGAAATCGGCCGGGTCGCCGCCGAGGACGCAACCGCTGATCGCGTTGTCCAGGAATCGCGGATAGCGGGCGGCGTCGATCACGACCCACTCCGGGGCGAGGGTCGCCGCGTCCTTCTTGGCGACCAGTTCCGGCAGCACGCCCGCCCGCACGATCGCGTCGAGCAGGTTCTCCACGATCGATGGTTCTCGCGCGACGATGCCGATCCGCCATTTGTTGCGAGAGATCAGCCGCTCCAGCACCCGGGCGGCGGTCGCGGTCTTCCCGGTGCCCGACGGGCCCTGCACCGCGACGTAGGAGTGGTCGAGGGCGCACAGCGCGGCGGTGATCGCCGCGGCGTAGTCCCCGTGCACCTCGGGCAAGCGGACGTCGCCGAGAAGCCGGGGCGGGCGGCGCGCGAGGATGTCGAAGACGGCCGCGCGCGGCGTCTCCGGCAAGGTCATCAGCAACTGCTGCGCCGCGAGTTCGATGGCCGCTTCGGCATTCTCGTCCCAGGCCGGGAGGCCGGGCGCGATCGCGGAGGGCAGTTCGTCGTAGGGCTCGCAGCCCGCGGGCAGCAATTCCTCCAGCCGGACGGTGTCGTCGAATTCGGTGTCCACCGAGCAGCCGAGCACCGTCGCCTTCGCGGTGGCCCGCCGACCCGCGCCGGTGGCCATGCCTGCCGCTGTCGGCCGGTCGTAGAAGGTGTAGACGGTGGTGCCCGGTGTCAGGGCGCTCGGGCCGGGGGCGCCGCTGGGCCCGGTTCCGATCCGGCCGGTCAGGGTCAGATAGCGCCGCATCGTCGGGCGGTCGGGGCGGCGGTGCCACTTGGTGTCGACCGTGCCCCAGTCGGCGACCAGAACCCCCGGCGCGTCAGCCCATTCCTCCACCGGATGGCTGAGCCGGTCGGCGTGCGCCCACCACAGCGGCTGCCGCTCACGGCGGTGATAGCCGAGCGCTGCGGCCATCAGCGCGGCGGGATGCAGCGGATCACCTTGCGCGGCAGCGTATTCCGCGAGGGCAGCCTCCAGCGACGACGGCCGGGACGAGGGGACCGGTTCGGGCTCGCCGGGGACCGCCGCGGTGCACCACGTGTCCGTCCGGCCCGGCGGGCGGATGGCGATGCGCTGCTCGGCCGCGCGGTCGAGCAGCCAATCGCGCAGCCGCAGCACGGTGTGACAGTCGTGTTCGGCGGCGGCCGAACCCGTCGCGGCGGGAATCAGCCGTCGCAGCCCGCTCAGACGGTAGGACGACTCGCCGACGAGCAGCGCGCCGCGGACGATCGGATACAGATCGACGAGCACGCCTCCGCACAGCAGCTCGTCCACGAGTTCCTCGTTGACGCCGTGCCGTCCGGTGCAGCGCAGCAGCGCCGTCCGCACGGTTGCGGAGTAGTGGTAGACGTGCAGGTCCGGGTAGATCCGGCGGCGCTGCGTCAGATAGTCCAGCACCTGCTCGAGCACGCGGCGTTCGCCGGCGGCCCGCCCGGATCCGCTCGAGCCGACCGGCCCGCGCAACGACAGATGCACGGTGTCCGGCCCACCGACCTCGATGGTGAGCGGAGTGCCGCCGCCTCCCTCGACGGTGAGCGAGAGATCGCCGGGGGAGGGCGTGGGCAGCGCCGCGAGCGCGTCCGCGTCGAGCAGTGCGTACGTGGGCTCACCCGAAACTTCCCGGCGCAGTTGGATTTCCGCTTGCCTGCGCAGCGCGGACACGGTGCGCGGCGACACACCGGGCGCCGTGACCTCGGTGGTGGACAGCCGATCGATGGTGTTCACACCCGCTTCGCGCAGCCGGGCCCGAGCCGCCGGCGGCATGCCGGCCACGAGCAGCAGGTCGCGCGCGGCCGACAGCGCGGGGACGCAGGCACGGCAGCGGCCGCAGGCCAGATATCGGGGATCACCCCACTGCACCGGCAGCAGTTCGCCGAGCTTCTCGTCCACGATGCGCTCCACCCGGCGCCTGCGCGCCCGATACAGCGGAAGCAGGTCGCTCAGCGCCCGTGCGCTGCTCTCCTCGCCCAGATGCAAACGGACCAGCGGCGCGGTGAGCGCGCCGGAGCGGTCCAGAGCGTCGGCGCAGGCGGCGAGTTCGAGCGCGGCGCCTACCCGGTCGGCGGTCGTGGACGCGACGCCGTGCACCGTGTAGCGGACCCGATGTTCCGCCCGCACCAGGAAGTCGCCGGAGCAATGGAAGCGGCCGTCGAAGAAGGTCGCGTTGCGCACCACGTGCGCGCCGGAGCGCAGAGCGGCGACCGTGCCGGTGTGCGCGGCCGTCAGTGCCGCGACTTGCCGTCCCGGATCGCCCGGTTCGTCCGGCGGCCGGTCGATCTCGGCCACCGCGCCGCCGAACCGCGTGCGGTAGTCGTCGAGAAGGCGTTGCCGTAGGTCATCGGTCCCCGGCTCGGGGGCCTGGTCGAAGTTTCCGGGTTCGGCCGGGATGGTGCCCAATTCGGCGTCGAGAGCGCGCAGCAACGCGAACTCGCAGTGCGCCGCGCGTACGAGATCGACGGTGCTGCAGACGACACGATCACCGAACACGAACAAACGCGGCCCTCCTGTGTCTTCGCGGGACACCCGCTACCGGCGTGCGCCGAATTACACACGGACGGCAACACTGTAGCTAGCGCGCCTGACCTCGGTGTGCCCTCCCCGGATCAGGAACGCGGCTTACGGCGCTCCAGTCGCTTGACGCCTTCGCGTTCACGGCGCGGACCGCGGCTGAACGGGCGCTGCTGCGGCGGCCCCTGATCCAGTTGCAGCTGGATGAGCACACCACTGATCCTCGTGCGCCGCAACGCCTCCAGCGTTTCCTCCGGCAGCTGCGCGGGCAGCTCCACCAAGCTGTGGTCGGGACGGATGCTGATGTGCCCGAAGTCGCTGCGGCGCAGGCCGCCTTCGTTGGCGATGGCGCCGACGATCGCGCCCGGCACCACGCGATGCCGCTTACCGACGCTGATCCGGTAGGTCGCCAGCTCGGTTCCGGTCGCCCGGTGGTGCGTGCCGCCGGCCTGGCGCTCCTCCTCGAACCGCCGTGGGGGACGTTCGCGCGGCGCGCGGTCGCGCTGCGGGCGCTCGACCGGCTCCGGCTCGGGTTCCATGAAGAAGTTGTCGCCGTCGTAGGAGCCGATGGCCAGCGCCGCGGCGATGTCGGCCAGCGGGATGTTGTGCTCGCGCTCGTAGTCCTCGATCAGCTTGCGGAACAGCGCGAGATTGGAGGAGGCGAGGTTCTCGGTGATGGTGTCGCCGAACTTGGTGACGCGCTGGGCGTTGACGTCCTCCACGCTGGGCAGCTGCATCTCGGTCAGCGGGTGCCGGGTGGCCCGCTCGATCGACTTGAGCAGGTGTCGCTCGCGCGGCGCGACGAACAACAGCGCCTCGCCGCTGCGCCCGGCCCGGCCGGTGCGGCCGATCCGGTGCACGTAGGACTCGGTGTCGTGCGGGATGTCGTAGTTGACCACGTGCGAGATGCGGTCCACGTCCAGCCCGCGTGCGGCGACGTCGGTGGCTACCAGGATATCGAGCGCACCGGACTTCAGCTGCCCGATGGTGCGCTCGCGCTGGTTCTGCGCGATATCGCCGTTGATCGCGGCGGCGGAGAATCCCCTGGCGCGCAGCTTCTCGGCGAGCTCCTCGGTGGCCTGCTTGGTACGGACGAAGATGATCATCGCCTCGAACGACTCGACCTCGAGCACCCGGGTGAGCGCGTCCAGCTTGCGCTGGTGGGAGACCTGCACCCAGCGCTGGGTGATGTTGGTGGCCGTCGAGGTCTTCGCCTTGACCGTGATCTCGACCGGATCGTGCAGGTACTGCTTGGAAATCTTGCGGATCGCGGCGGGCATGGTCGCGGAGAACAGCGCCACCTGCTTGTCGGTGGGCGTATCGGCGAGGATGCGCTCGACGTCTTCCTGGAAGCCCATCTTCAGCATCTCGTCGGCTTCGTCGAGCACCAGGTACTGCAGCTGCGACAGGTCGAGCGTGCCCTTCTCCAGGTGGTCGATCACCCGGCCCGGCGTGCCGACCACGACGTGCGCGCCGCGGCGCAAGCCGGACAACTGCACGCCGTAGCTCTGCCCGCCGTAGATGGGCAGTACGTGCAGGCCGGGGATGTGCGCGGCGTAGCGGCCGAACGCCTCGGCGACCTGGATCGCGAGTTCACGAGTCGGCGCGAGCACGAGGGCGCGCGGGCTGCGGCCCGTGGGCTGCAACCCCATAAGGATCGGGATGGCGAACGCGGCGGTCTTGCCGGTGCCGGTCTGCGCGAGACCGACGACGTCGGCGCCGGAGAGCAACGGCGGAATCGTCGCGGCCTGGATCGGCGAGGGCGATTCGTATCCGACATCGGCGATGGCCGCCAGGATGCGGTCATCGATCCCCAGATCGGCGAAAGACGGGCCGTCAATGTCCCTGTCGTTGTCGCCAGGAACGCTGTCGACCTGATTGGTGCTCATTGACCAGGAGTTTACTGCCTCGTGCTGGCCGTCCCGGTCACCGCCCCAATACGGTGAGACCTATGCAACTGGACAACGCGCCCGCGCATCGAGACGCGACGCCGAATCGGCTGGACGTGGCGGTCGTCCAGTTCGCCCCCTCCACCGACCCATCGGCCAACGTCGCCGCGGTCGCGCGACACGTGCGCACGGCCCGCGAGCGCGGCGCGCGCGTGGTCGTCGCGCCGGAATACTCGATGTTCGCCGTGACCCGCCTCGACGAGCGGGTCGTCGCCGTCGCCGAACCGTTGACCGGCCCATTCGTCACCGGTCTCGCCGATATCGCGCGCGAGTCCGAAGTGTTCCTGGTCGCCGGAATGGTGGAGCAGGTCGCGCCGGGCAGCGACCGCATCCGCAACACGCTGGTAGTGCTCGGCCCCGACGGCTCCCTCGTCACCCGCTATCGGAAGGTGCACCTCTACGACGCGTTCGGCCACCTCGAATCCGACGTGGTCGAGCCGGGCGCGATCGAGGCTCCGGCCACCTTCACGGTCGCCGATGTGACATTCGGCATGCAGACCTGCTTCGATCTGCGCTTCCCGGAAGGCGCGCGCCGGGTCGCCGCGGCGGGCGCGCAGGTGCTGCTGTTGCCCGCCCAATGGATTCCGGGACCGGCCAAGGTCGATCAGTGGACCACGCTGCTGCGGGCGCGCGCCATCGAGAACACCGTGTACGTCGCGGCCGCCGATCAGGCCGCGCCGCGGGGCGCGGGAGCGTCGATGATCGTGGATCCGACCGGCTCGGTGCTCGCCGAACTCGGCGACGAGCCGGGCGTGCTGACCGCCGGAATCGACCTGGCGTACCTGAACGAGGTGCGCACGAACAACCCGAGCCTCGCGTTGCGTCGATTCGCGATCACCGAGCGCGGACCGGAGTAGCGTTCGGAATCGATGGTCTACACCGATCGGACCTCGGCCGGTCACGCGCTGGGTGCGCATCTGGAACACCTACGCGCGTCGAACCCGCTGGTGCTCGGTCTACCGCGCGGCGGAGTGCCGGTGGCCGCCGCGGTGCGCGAGGTGATCGGCGGCGACCTCGACATCCTGCTGGTCCGCAAGCTGGGTGTGCCGTGGCAGCCGGAGCTGGCGATGGGCGCCGTCGGGGAGGACGGGGTGCGGGTCCTGAATCCGGACGTGTTGGCGCACACCGGGTTGTCCCCGAAGCGGGTGGACTCGATCGAGGCGCGGGAGCGCACCGAGCTGGAGCGGCGCAGGCAGGTGCTGCGCGGCGCGGTGCGCCCGATCCCGCTGGCGGGGCGCACGGTGGTGATCGTCGACGACGGCATGGCGACCGGCGCCACCGTCGTGGTCGCCTGCCGGGTCGCGCGGCTGCACGAGCCCGCACTTGTCGTGGCCGCGGTCCCGGTCTCCTCCACGGAGGCGATGCGCCGGGTCGCCGACGAGGCCGACGAGGTGGTCTGCCCGTGGGTGCCGCGCTCGCTGGGCGGCGTCGGCGGCGCCTACCGTGATTTCCACCAGTTGGAGGACGCCGAGGTCACCGCGCTGCTGTGCTGACGGCGGTCAGATCTCGGCGATGCCCTTGCGGTGGCGCTGTGCCAGTTCGGCGTAGAAGCCCGGGTTGAGCCGCACCCACATCTGCGCCTGGGTGCCCTCGATCGGGCGTTTCACCTCGGCGGGGGCTCCGGCCGCGAGCACGCCGTCGGGGATCTCGGCGCCCGGCGGGACCAGCGAGTGGGCGGCGATCATGCTGCCCGCCCCGATCTTGGCCAGGTCCAGCACCGTGGTCCCGTTGCCGACGATGGCCTCCGCGCCCACCGCGGCCCCGTGGAACACCACGCTGTGCGCGATCGTCGCGCCGGGACCGATCTCCATCGGCACGTCCGGCGGCACGTGCAGCACCGCGTTGTCCTGGATGTTGGCGCGTTCCCGGATGACGATCGGCGCCAGGTCCGCGCGCAGCACCGCGCCGTACCAGATCGAGGCACCCGCCTCGACCCGGACGTCACCTATCAGGGTCGCCGTCGGTGCGACGAACGCCGTCGGATCGACCTGCGGCCGTTTGCCTTCGAATTCGTAGAGTGGCATTCGTACACCGTATCGGTGGTGCGCAGGCCCCACACCCGCGGTGACCCGCCGTGCCGTTCAATGCCCGGCGTAGGCCGTCGACGTGCGGGCGGCCGCGGTGACGAGCGGGCGCAGGTGGGCGGCGAGGCTTTCCGCGGTCACCGCGACGACGTCGACGTCGGTGCCGGTTCGTATCGCGTAGCGGCCATCGGCGATGACGTCGATCCAGCACAGCACGCCGAACGGACGCAGCTCGCCCTCGCCGCGGCGGGCGGAGACCACCATCTGGCCGATGCCTTCACGCGGTTGCTTGAGCAGTCTGCGGATCCGGGCCGGAGTGGACGGCCCGGCGACCGGAACGGTGACCAGGTTGCGGCTGTCCTCGCCGACCTGGGCCAGGGGAGCGGTCAGCCGCGGGAGAGTGCCCGGGGTGTTCTCCGGAAGCATCGAGACGATCCGTGCGCAGAGGCTTTTGGAGCTGCCCGCGAACAATCGCACGTCGCCGCCGCGGTCGATCGTCGCGCCGGAGCGTTGCGCCGCGACCACCGCGATGTTCCCGGCGGCGGCTCCGAGGATGCGGATCGGGCGTGCCACCTCGCTCTGCGCCGTAGGGAGGACGAGCGGCCCGCCGTTCCCGCACGGTGCCGGGTCGGGCGCCGCGTCGCGCTGACCGAACACCTCGATCCGCAGGTCCGGCTGCGCGAGAACGCGTAGCGCCGCTTCCAGGTCCGCGTCCAGTACCTGATCGCACCAGCGATCGAGCGCCGGAAGTTGCGCGGCGCGTTCGCCGGTGTCGCGCGCCGACAGGCGCACGGCGAGTGGATATGGGATGCGATCACCGTCGGTGCGTGACCAGGCCAGCGCGAACTGGTCCGGGGTCAGCGTCCAGTTCACTCGTACTCGGTCCACTCACCGAGCACGGGTGGCGTGGTCGGATCGAGTGACCCGATGAGTTCGCCGCCGTCGTCGGAGGGCTCGAGGAAGGTGAGATCGTCGAGGTCGTATTCGTCGTCCTCGTCATCGATCGGCGCCGTGCGTGCGGTCGCCGCGCCCGCGGCCACGCTCGAACCGGCGCGCGGGGTGTCGACGGCGGCCAGCGCACCGCCCATCAGACCGCCCATCGCGCCGGCGCCGAGACCGGTGACCGCCGCGTCGCCGCTGTCGTCGTTCTTGCGCCGCTCGTCGCGCTTGCGCTGTTCCTCGGGCGGAACCTGGCCGCCCACGCCGGGCACCGTCGGCACGATCGTCGGCTGGCCGGCCGACGCGGGCGTGGTGGTCGGCCCCGACGCGCTCGCGGACGGCGCGGTGCGCAGAACGGAGGCGGCCGCCACCGTCGGAAGCGGGGCCGCGGCGGGTGCGACCCCGGGCGCGGTGGACGCCGGTATTTCGCCCGGGACCGTGGCGCCCGCGGGTGTGACAGCGGCGGCGGAGGTCTCGGGGCTGTCCGTGGTGGGTGTCTGATCGGCGGGCGCAGCGCTGACGTGCTGCTCCGCCGCCCCGCTCGGCTCCTGCGGGTGCGTGCCGAGCGGCATCGGCGGTGCGTCCGGCGCGGCCGGAGTGGTTCCGGTGATCTTGCTCGTGGGTGTGGCGGTGGGCGCTGTGGCTGCCTGCTGGTCCGTCTCGTCGGGGAAGGCGGGCACGTCGGTGCCGGTCTGGACGAATACGCCCGCGTAGATGTCGTTCATCGCGCGCACGACGTCCTGGCGTGCGTGCTCGCTGGCCTTCTGCCCCTCGACATTGCTCGTCGCGCGGGACGGATCCAGCAGCGCTCCCGCCAGATCCGGTGCGTCCGCCGAAGGCTCGGACACTGCGGCCCGCAGCGCTTCCGCCGCGTCGCTCGCCTGCCCGAGGCGCTGGGAGACCACCGCGAACACGTCGGCGAGGTCTTGACCGCTCTGCTCGAACACGCGCACCACCGCGTCCGCGTTCTTCGCCGCGGAGCCGCGCCAGCCGTCGGCGATGGCCGCGCGGATGCCGGTGTGCGCTTGGAATATGGCGTCGGCGAGGTGCGCCGCGGCATCGCTCCAGGCCTGCTTGCCGCCCGCGAGCACCGCCGGATCCAGCAGCTGTACCTTGGCGTGGATCTCCGTGTGTGTGAGGTTGTCGAACATCTCGACGTTCGGCGCGTAAGCGGGGTCGGTGCGCCGGTGGGTGGCCCGCTCGCCGGCGCGCGGCATCTCACGCATGCGCGGCTCCCGTCACGTCGATCCGTTCGACCGCCAGCGCGAGCGCCTGGTCGGCCTGCTGGTAGGCGGCGGCCGCGGCGCGGAAGGTCTGGGCGAGTTCCCGTGCCGCGGTGGCGTATTCGCTCAGCCGCGCGATCGCGCCGTCGGCCTTGCGTTCGAAACCGGCGCGCAGCGCGTCGCCGGAGGCGAATCCGCCGAAGCCGGGCAGCGAGGTGGCGGCGCTCAGGACGCGGATCTGTTCCTCGACCCGATCGGCGAGCAGCTCGTACTGGCGGGCGCATCGTTCGTGCGCGCCGTCGGCGACCAGCAGGCCGTCGATCCACAGTGAGCCGTCGTCGACCGCTCGGTTCAGCGCGGCGATATCGACATCGGGTGCGGTGACCTCCGCGGGTGGCTCTCCGCCGAACCCGTTCTCCTGCGATGGCATATGCGCCGTCCCCCTTCCTCGTCCGAAGAGCGGTTCACGGATGTCGTGCCAACCCCACGACGACACCCTGCATCCAATCCGCGATGTCGGCAGTGACCCGCGCGTGCACCGGCTCGTGCAGCAGGTCGTGCCCTGCGTCGGTGTACTGCCGTAAATCTACCGATTCGTGGCGGCTAGTCCAGACCCTGATCGCATCGATCGGCGCGCGCCGGTCGTCTACGCCGTGCACGGCCAGCACCGGAAGTTCGCGCGGCAGCGGCGTTCCCGGCGCGCCGGGCGCACCGCCGCCCAGCGCGCGCGGCGGGACGCCCGACAGCACCAGGCCCGCCAGCGTGTGCACGGGCAAGGCGGGCCGCAGCGGGTAGTCGCGCTCCAGAACCATCGAATCCGAGGTGGCAACGGACGAATCCGGCACCGCAGCGCCGAGTATGCCCAGCGCGGTGACCGCGCCGAGCGAGTGGCCCATCAGGATCAGCGGTAGGCCGGTACCGGCCAACTCGACCAGCCGCACCGCGTCCGCCACCAGCTCGGCCAGGGTGCCGGGCCGGTGCGGATCGCCCTCGCTCAACCCGTGCCCGGAGGTGTCCAAGGCCCACACCTCCGCCCCCGCGGGTTTCAACGCGCGGGCGAACCGGTGGTAGTGGCTGCTGTGCTGACCGGTTCCGGGCAGCAGAACCACGGTGTACAGGGGACTTTCGATCGGCCACCGCCGATAGTGCATCCGGCCGCGCCTGCCGTCGAAAAATGGCATGCACCGATAGTGCCAAAGATCGCCTCCCGAATGGGACCGCACGATTTCGTGTCGAGAACAGTTAAGATGCGCGGCGACCACCCAGACCGAGCCCGAGGTGCCCGCGTTGCGAAGACTCCGCCGTCGAGGCGCCTTTCTCTTGCCCGCCGCGGCGCTGGCCTTCACCGGCGCACTCGCGCCGGTCGCAGCCGCCACGCCGCCGGTCGCCGCCTGCGACCCCGCCTCGGCGGTCACGGCGGTTCCGGCGCAGGCGCCCGTGCTCGACTGGTCGGAGAACCTCGGGTACGACGCCCAGGGCAACCTGTGGGTCTCCCGGCTCTACCGCAACGAGGTCCAGCGCTACGACGCCTCGGGCGCGCTGACCGCCACCGTCGCGGTGGAGTTCCCCGGCGCGGTCCGGCTCGGTCCCGACGGACTGCTGTACGTCGTCTACGGCGACGCGCCGGTCAGTGTCGTCCGTCCCGGCGGCGTGATCCGGTTCGATCCGGCGGCGGCCGTGCCGAAGCCGGAGGTCTTCGTCTCCGGCTTCACGATGCCCAACGGCGCGGCGTTCGACCCGAGCGGCAACCTGTACGTCGCGACCTTGTCCGGCGTGGTGAAGGTCCGTCCCGACGCGTCCATCGATGCCGCGTGGGGAGCGCCGCTGGCCGGACTGGCCGCCAACGGCGCGGCGGTGCACGACGGCACGCTCTTCGTCACCGCCAACGGTGGCCCGCTCGGCCGCATCGTGCGCATCCCGCTCACCGCGCCCGCGTCCCGCAGCACCGTCGCCGACCTGTCCTCGCGGCTGCCCGGTCTGCCGGATTTCGCCGACGACCTCCTGATCGACCCGGCCGGAATCCTCTACGTCACCACCCTTACCGGCCAATTGGTCCGCGTGGACCCCACCACCGGCGCCGCTTGCTCGGTCCTGAGCACTCAACCCCTGACCGCCGTCGCCGCCGTCCCCGGCCATTCGGACCAACTGATCGCCACGACCGAATCCGGCGCTCTCCTGCGAATCGACCTTTCCCGCTGACCTGTCCCGTACCCACTGCGCGGTGGTGCTCCCGCATAAGTGGTCAGGTGGGAGCTCCCCAGGTCAGGTGACTGCCCGAAATATTCTGAGCGCGGCTTCGACTCAGGTGCCGGTGTTGTCGCCGGGGTCCGTGGGGATCGCACGCTCGGCGCGGCGGGCGATGGCGCGCACGTGGTCGATCAGTTCCGGCGGCTCGTGAACCCGGAATTCCGCTCCCAGCCCGAGGAGCCGGTGCGCCAGCCATTCCAGCGCGTCGTCCCGTAGGACATCGATCCGGCACGTGCTCGCATCGATCGCGACGACCTCGTCCGGGCCGTCACCGAGGCGTCCCGCGACCCGGTCGGCCGAAGCGTGGATGGTCACGCGAAGCCGGAGGGCCGGTGTGCCCCAGTCGGTGCGGCGGCCGGTCACGTAGGCGGCGGCGTCTGCGGCGGGCAGGGGGCGCGGGGTGAATCTGGCGGCGGTGGGCTGCGGGCTGTCGATCCGGTCGACGCGGTAGACGCGCCAGCCGGCGCGGTCGAGGTCGTAGCCGACCAGATACCAGCGCCGCCGGGCGGGAACCAGGCCCACCGGCTCGGTATTGCGCCTCGTCTCCGTGCCGGCCTCGTCGCGGTAGACGAATCGCACACGCTCGCGGTTGGTGACGGTCGCCGCGAGCGTGGCGAGCATTTCGGGGTCGACGGCGGGTCCGTCGCCGGTGAGTGGGGTGAGCGCGGCGCCGAGCACCCGTACCCGGCGCCGCAATTTCGCGGGCAGCACCTGCTCCACCTTGGACAGCGCCCGGACCGAAGCCTCTTCGATCCCGGCCACCGCCGAGCCGGCGGCGGCGCGCAACCCGACCGCGATGGCGACGGCCTCGTCGTCCTCCACCAGCAGCGGCGGCATCGCCGCGCCCGCCACCAAGCGGTACCCGCCCGTCGCCCCGAGCGTCGCGGTCACCGGATAGCCGAGTGCGCGTAACCGGTCGATGTCGCGGCGCACCGTGCGGTCGGTGACGCCGAGGCGTTCGGCCAATTCGCTGCCCGGCCATTCCCTTGGGGTCTGCAGCAGCGACAGCAGACGAAGCAGTCGCGCGGGAGTGTCGTTCACGCTGTCCAGAGTCGCAGACATCTAGGACCTGGTTCGTCCTAGATGACTCTTACCGTCGTTGTCGTACCGCAGGACCGACCGGCAAGGAGCCGAAGCCATGACCGACAGCTCGACCGAAATCCGCCCGTTCCGCATCGAGATCCCGCAGGCCGATCTGGCCGATCTGCACGACCGGCTCGCCCGCGCCCGCTGGTCTGCCCAGCTGCCCGGCGCGGGCTGGGATCGCGGCGTGCCGGTCGACTACCTGCGCGAGCTGGCCGAGTACTGGCGGACCGGATTCGACTGGCGTGCCCAGGAAGCGAAGCTCAACGCGTTCCCGCAGTTCAAGACGCGTATCGACGGCCTCGACGTGCATTTCCTGCATGTGCGTTCGCCGGAGCCGGACGCGACGCCGCTGCTGCTCACCCACGGCTGGCCGAACTCGTTCGTCGAATTCACCGAGACCATCGGCCCGCTGGCCGACCCCCGCGCGCACGGACTCGATCCGGCGCAGGCCTTCCACGTGGTTGTGCCCTCGATTCCGGGGTTCGCGTTCTCCGAAGGGCCGCGTGAGCCCGGCATGACGCCGGGAAAGGTGGCCCGGATGTGGCTGACGCTGATGGACCGGCTCGGCTATCACCGCTTCGGCGCGCAGGGCGGCGACCTCGGCGCCTATGTGGCGCCCGAACTCGCCATCGCCGCGCCGGACCGGGTGATCGGGGTGCACCTCGACGGCGGGATCGGGCTGCCGAGCGAGGCGGATGTGCCCACCATGACGCCGGACGAACGCGCCGAGTGGGACCTCATGCAGCAGTGGATGAGCGGCGGGGTGGACCACCACGTCCTGCTGCGCGACGCCCCGCAGACCTTCGCCCACGCCTGGACCGACTCACCCGTGGGTCTGCTCGCCTGGATGATGCAGAAGTTCACCGAGTTCGCTCCGCTCGCCGACCGCGTCGAGGACGTGATCAGCCGCGACCATCTGCTGACCAACATCAGCCTGTACTGGTTCACCGACACCGTGGCCGAGTCGTCCTGGCCGATGTACAACGGCCTCGGTGACGGTGGATTCGCCTGGCCGAAGGGGCAGAAACTGGTGCCGACCGGCACCTACGGCGGCGGCTCCGCGCTGATGCGGCGCCTGGCCGAACGGGACAACACCATCGTGCACTGGCCGGAGGGCAACACCGGCAACCACTTCGTCGCCATGGAATGCCCGGAGGCGCACGTCGCGGACATCCGCGCGTTCTTCGCCGGGCTGCGGTAAGGGGCGCGCTCCTGCGGCTCGGCGCGCCCGTCGCACGCAGTCACGGCGTTGCGGGAAGGCCTGTGCAGGGACCGGTATCCGGGCGTGGTCTCTGCGGCACACCAGCCGCTACCCACTGTCCGGACCGGCTCGAACTGCTCGAGGCCGGTCGGGCGCCGCGCAAGTGTGCGCGGCGACTCTCAAGGGGTCGGTTCCCCGGAGCCACTCGGGGCCGGCGCCGGTGCAGGCGCGGCGGGCGGCGGGACCGGGTGGTCCGGGACGGTGAACAGGCCGACGGTGGGAGTCATCACACAGTGTGCGAACGGGTAGTCGATGATGCCCCACATGGAGGCGAGCACCGTGCCGTGTCCGCTCGCGACCGTCTTGGACAGCGACGGCAGGCGGTACTCGGTGACATCGTCGAGCGGGTCGATGCCGCTGGCTCCGGTGTTGACGTTCACCCACGCGACGACGAGCCCGGAGGCCAGCGGCGCACCGGAGTGCGAGGGGGTCGCGCTGAACCGCAGCTCACCGGGCCCGACGTTCAAGTCGCGGCCGTTGCCCGTCCCGTCGGTGGTCGCGGCCGCGATGATCGTGGTGATCGGCCCGTTGCTGCCGCAGCCGAAGGTGGGCGCGGCGTAGGAGAACGGGGTGAACACGCTGGAGACCTCACGCAGGTGCGCGGCGTCGATCAAGCCGGCGTATCGCGTGAGCGCGGCCACGCCCTCCTGTGCGGTCGGGTCGGCGCCGGCGATTTCGGTCAGATGAGCCAGGCCGGAGTCCACCGGCGCTTGGGCCTGCTCGGCGGTGGCCGGTGCGGAGAAGGTCAGGGCCGCGCCGATGCCGAGGGATGCCGCGGCGGCCGCGGCGCGTGCGATGGTCCTGCCGTTCACTCGTTCTCCTCGATACCGAACCTGGTGGGGCCCCGACCCACGTGCAGCAACGTACCAGCTCGCCGCTACCGCCGTCCCGGGGAGCGGCGCCCTTTTCGGCGTCGCGAACGGCATCGGCCGCCTGTCCGTTGTGATCCAGTCGACAATGGAGGATTACCGAGGGGTAGGTTTGACTCGGAAGTTACGAGACACGCAGGGAGATGCGTATGAAACTATCCTTGTCCCCCGACGACGTCGCCTTCCGCGACGAACTGCGCACGTTCTATCGGACCGAGATCCCGGCCGACATCCGTGAGCGGGTCCGGGACGGCCGTGAGCTGTCCCGCGACGACATCGTCACCGCGCACAAGATCCTCAACGACCACGGTCTCGCGGTGCCGAACTGGCCCGTGGCGTGGGGCGGCAAGGACTGGACGCCGATGCAGCGCCACATATGGCAGGACGAGATGCAGCTCGCGTCGGTGCCCGAGCCGCTGACGTTCAACGCGCAGATGGTCGGCCCGGTGATCGCCCACTTCGGCTCGCAGGAGCTCAAGGAGCGTTTCCTGCCGCCCACCGCGGCGCTGGACATCTGGTGGTGCCAGGGCTTCTCCGAGCCGGACGCGGGCTCCGACCTGGCCTCGCTGCGCACCACCGCTGTTCGCGACGGTGATTCCTACATCGTCAACGGCCAGAAGATCTGGACCACGCTGGCCCAGTACGCGGACTGGATCTTCTGCCTGGTGCGCACCGACCCCAGCGCGCCGAAGAAGCAGGCGGGCATCTCGTTCCTGCTGTTCGACGTCAAGTCGCCCGGTGTCACCATCCGCCCGATCAAGCTGATCGATGGCGGGTACGAGGTGAACGAGGTCTTCTTCGAGAACGTCCGGGTTCCCGCCGACCAGCTGGTCGGCGAGGAGAACATGGGCTGGACCTACGCGAAGTTCCTGCTCGGCAACGAGCGCACCGGCATCACCGGCGTCGGCCGCACCAAGGTCAAGATCGGCGTGGCGAAGCAGTACGCGGCGCAGATCAAGTCGGGCGACGGCACTCTGCTGGAGGACCCGGTGTTCGCGGCGCGGGTCGCGGAACTGGAGAACGAGCTGCTCGCGCTGGAGCTCACTCAGCTGCGGGTGGTCTCCAACTCCGCGGACGGCAAACCGAATCCGGCCTCCTCGGTGCTGAAACTGCGCGGTTCCGAGCTCCAGCAGGCAGCCACCGAGCTGCTGCTGGACATCGCGGGGCCGGATGCCATCCCGGTGGGCTCCGGCGACATCGCCTCGCCCGGCTGGGCGCAGCGCAGCGGCCCCGCCTACCTGAACTACCGCAAGACAACCATCTACGGAGGCTCCAGCGAGGTGCAGCGCACCATCATCGCCTCCACGATCCTCGGATTGTGAGGCGCCACCATGGATTTCGATCTCACCGATGAACAGGTCATGCTCCGCGACACGGTCCGTGACCTGCTCACCCGCAACTACGACGCCGAATCGCGGCTGAAGGTCGTCGACTCCGAACTGGGTTGGAGTCGCGACGTATGGCGTCAGCTCGCCGACCTGGGCGTGCTCGGCCTGAGTTTCGCCGAGGAGGACGGCGGGGTCGGCGCCGGTCCGGTGGAGACCATGGTCGTGCTCGAGGAGGTGGGCCGCAGGCTCGCGCCGGAACCGATCCTGGACGCGGTGCTGGTGCCCGGCGGGCTGGTCGCCGCGGCGGGCAGCGCCGAACAGCGGCAGCGGATCCTTCCCGAGGTCGCCTCGGGCACGAAGCTGCTCGCCTTCGCCCATGCCGAGCCGGGAGTGCGCTGGCCGTCGACCGAGCAGGCCACCACCGCTTCGGTGCAGGGTGATTCGTACACGCTGACCGGTGTGAAGAACCCTGTCCCGCACGGCGACAGCGCCGAGGAGTTGGTGGTCAGCGCCGCGCTGCCGGACGGCGGTGTGGGGCTGTTCCTGGTCGCGCCGGACGCGCCGGGTGTGGTGCGCAAGCCCTACCGCACGGTGGACGGTCAGCGCGGCGCGCAGCTGGAACTGACCGAGGCGCCCGCCGAGCGGCTCGGCGAGGCCGAAGCCTCCGAGACGATCGCGTCGGTGCTCACGTACGCGCAGGCAAGCCTGTGCGCGGAGTCGATCGGCGCGATGGAAGAGGCGTTGCGGCTGACCGCCGATTACCTCAAGCAGCGCAAGCAGTTCGGCGTCACCCTGTCGAAGTTCCAGACGCTCACGCAGCGGGCGGCCGACATGTACGTCTCGCTGGAGCTGGCGCGCAGCATGAGCCTGTACGCCACGGCGTCGCTGGCGGACGGGGCCGACAACCCGGTGATCGCCTCACGCGCACGGCTGCAAGTGGGCCGCGCGGCTCGGCACATCGGGCAGGAGGCAATCCAGATGCACGGTGGCATCGGCGTCACCGCGGAGTACCCGGTCGGCCACTATGTTGCCCGGCTGACCGCGATCGAGCGCACCCTCGGTAGCGGACTCGAGCACCTGCGGGTGCTCAGCTCCCGGGTCGGCGAATACGAGCTGCCCGAACTGTAAGGGGTGCGGCGGTGGTGCGCGCGTGGCGCACCACCGCCTGTCACTCGTCTTCGTCGTCGGGGGTCGTCCGCAATTGCGGGGGCGCCTCTTCCGACGAATCGTTCGTGGGCGTCCGCGCGGCGGACGGTGGCCTCGGTTCCTCGGGCGGAGCGGCCTGCGAAGTGTCCTCGTGTGGGTTTCGCGGGGAGGGCTCGGCGGAGGTGCTGCTCATGAAACCCGCGAACGGGGTCGGCCGCTGCTGATTGGCGGGGGCTACCCGCCAGGTGGGCGAGGGCGGGATGACGACCTTGGGTGTCGTCGGGCCGGTAGTGCTTTCGCGGACCACGGGTTCGGCGTACTCGCCCGCCTTCAGCGGCGGTGGCGGCACGTAGGTGTCCTGTCTGCCGACGCCGCAGGCGCCGATCAGAATCAGCCCGATGGAAACCGCTCCGGCGGCGATTACCGGACCGGCGATCTTGGTCCTGCTGCTCTCCATCGGTGACGCTCCTCGTGTGTCTCGAGTGGACTCACCTTACTCGAGGCAGCTCGGCCGAGCGAGGCGAGTGGTCGCTGGGTATACGCCGGGACGGCGCATATAAAACGGTCCTCATTCAGATATCGAATTGGTCTCTTCGGCGTGTCGCGGGCACGTGTCGCTATCTTCCGGCGTCCCGGAGTCGTAGCGTGTGTGAGCAAAGTTACGCGTGAGACGCCGGTTTCAGGATGAGAGACACGTTGTGTGAGAACGTGATAGTGGTTCTCTGACCGGCGTCATCGAGGAGTAGATGATGGGAGCTTACTCGACAGCGGCGCAGCGTGGTTCATCCCACGCCGCAGAGGATGCGGTGTCGGCAACGGCGCAGCATCCCGCGTCGAACCAGCAGGCACGCACGCTGTCCACGATTCTGTCGCGGACGCTCGCCTGGTTGATCTTCATCGGCGGACTCGTCGGGGCGGTGCTCGGCATCGCCGGGCTGCACGTCGAAATCACTGTCGCCGGGCTCATTCTGGCGTGCACCGCGGGACTGGTCCTGCTCAAACTCCGCGCCGGAGGCAGCGAAGCGGACTGAGAAACCGGCCGGTCGCACTGGTGGCCGGTACGGTGCCTGGCGCGAGAAACGCGGACGCGCAACACTTCAGGCGCCTACCGTGATCCGCATGAGGATCGAGATCACCACCGACGCCGCCGAGTTCCGCTCGGTCGCGGGGTCGTTTCTGCTCCGCGATCCGCTGCGGCACACCGTGATCACCACGAGTGTCGCCAACCACGTCACGGGCATCGACGCCCCCTCCGAGGCATCGCGCTTCGTCTCGGTCCACGGCGAGGATGGCTCGGTCGTCGGCGCCGCCATGCGCGTGGCCGGCCGTGACGTGTATCTCGGCGCGCTACCGCCCGACGGCATTCCCGCGGTGGCTCGTGCGCTGGCCGACGTGGTGCCCCAGAGCGCGGGCGTCGAGGGCATCGTCGAGGACGCGACCGCTTTCGCCCAGCACTGGTCCGGACTGCGGGGTAAAGGCTTCCACCGGTCGTACGTCACCCGGCTGCACCGGCTCGGCGCGCTGCGGATCCCGGACGTGGCCGGAGCGCCCCGCCGAGCCGGGGATTCCGATGTCGCGCTGTGCCGAGACTGGTCGATGGCCATGAACCAGGAGTCCGGGACGCAGTCCGGGCTGGACGAAGCCGCTATCCGGCGCCGCGTGGAAACGGGCCGCTGGTGGTTGTGGGAACGAGATGGGGAACCGGTGAGCCTTGCCGCCCATCAGATTCCGATCCAGGGTTGGTCACGGATCGGGCCCGTCTACACCCCGCCGGACGCGCGCGGGCACGGTTACGCCAGTGCGGTCACCGCGCACGTCGCCAAGCTGCTGCGAGCCCAGAGCCTGGATGTCTGCCTGTTCGCCGACATCGCCAACGCCACGGCCAACCGGATCTACCGGTCGATGGGCTTTCATCCCACCCATGAGTTCGCCCACTACGTCTTCGACTAGCCCTCGGCCCGGACGGCCCCGCGGGGCCGCGGTGAACCGCGCGAACACCGGCGCGAGGCTCGGCGGGCGGGAACTCGATTCAGCGGCGCGGATTTCCACCAGTCCATGAACTCGGCGTGGGTGGCGATGAACCCGGTGCTGTACATCAGCATGGCCGCGCGGCCCGGGTCCGAGGAGAACGCGGTCACCATCCGCGGCCGGAGATTTCGGCTGTCGCGCAAGGTGTAGTTCGTATAGCTGTGGCCGCTGTCGTTGGTAGCGGTCGCGCGATCGTTGGCAGGCAAGGCATCGAGAACCGCCTGAGCGTCGGCGGGGGAGCCGTAGAGGTAGAAGTCGAAGGACGCCTTGTTCTGCCCGCCGAAGCAGCTCCACATCGCCACCCACGCGCCGAAGCCGGGGTCCTCGTGGTCGCTCGTCGCCGGGGAATCCGGTGCGTGGGCGAAACAGCCCGCTTTGTGGTATCCGGTTCCGGAGTGCACCAGGCGCTGGGCGGAGGTCTCCGGCAGCATGTCCGGGAACGCGGCGCTCAGCTCGGCCGCGCGGGCGCCTATCGTGGCTCGATCCGTGGTGGCGGAGACGGTCGTCGGCGGATGCCTGGTAACCGGTGGCGCGGTGGCGGCGGTGTGCTGCGGGCGCTCGGTCGTCGTCGGTCCGGCGGAGCTGGGGGAGCTGACGCTGCTGAAGACGACCGCGACGATGACGACGGTCAGGCCGAGCACGAACAGCAAACCGAGCCAGCCGCCCACCGAAGCGTGCCAGCGGGAACGCCGTGCCGGGCCGAGATAGGCGCGTGCGGGACGTTGCGGGATCTCCGCGTCGGTCCGCGGCGGCGGCCGGTTCGGCAGGGGCGGCGGCGGCCACGGCGCCGCGGTTGCGGTCAGGGCCTGCCACGCGGCGACGGCGAACTCGGTGCAGGAGTCGAAGCGATCTGCCGCGTGTTTGGCCATCGCTTTGGCCAGCACGGCGTCCAGCGCCGGCGGCAACCCGTGCCGCGACCTGCTGACCGGTGGCGGCGGTGCGCTGAGGTGGCCTTGGATCACCGCCACCGGATTGGTGGCGTCGAACGGCACGGTGCCGGTCAGTAACCGGAACAGCGTGCAGGCCAGCGAATACTGGTCGGCGCGGTGATCCAGCGGCGCGCCGGACAGCTGCTCCGGCGCGGCGTAGGCCAGTGTGGCGGTGAAAGTCCCGGTCTGGGTGAGCCGTCCGGTGTCGTCCCGGAATCGGGCGATGCCGAAGTCGCCGAGAAAGACGCGCTCCTCACCGCCCTCGCCGCGCTCGAGCAGAATGTTCGCCGGTTTCACGTCGCGGTGCAGCACGCCGCGGCTGTGCGCGAAGTCCAGCGCCTTGGCGGTTTCCGCGATGATCTGTACCGCCCGCAGCGGCGACAGCGTCCATGCGTCCAGCGCCGCGGCGTCGGTGCCGTCGATGTAGCGCATGGAGATCCACAGCCGATCGCCTTCGACGCCTCGGTCGAACACCGGGACGATGTTCGGGTGGTCCAGCCGCGCGACGAGATCGGCTTCCCGCTCGAAGCGGGTACGGATCTCCGTGTCGTCGAACAGCTCCGGGTTCAACAGCTTCATCGCCGTCAACCGGGGCAACCGCGGATGCCGCGCCAGGTACACCGATCCCATCCCGCCGCGGCCGAGCAGGCGTTCGATGGTGTATCCCGCGAAGACCTCACCGGTACGTAGCACGGGTCAGTTCAGCGGAGCCGAGCGCCACCAGCGCAGCAGCTCGTCGATGGTGGTGTGGCTGAAGCCGTCGGTGTACATCAGGTATTGGGTCCGATCCGGATCACTGGTGAACGCGGTGACCATCTTGGCGCCGTCGTCCACGTACTTGTAGTTGGTGTAGGACTTTCCGCCGTTGGTGTCCGTCGACTTGGTGGCCGAGGAGGGCAGGCCCTTCAGCACCGCCTGCACGTCGGCCGGGGTCTTGTAGGCGTAGATGCGGTAGTACGGATCCTCGTTGTTGCCACCCTTGAAGCAGCGCCACTGCGCGGCCCAGTCGCCGAAATCCGGCTCGCCCTTGGACGGCGACGGTGGCGAACTCGATGAGGCCAGCCAGCATTCGGCGCCGTTGTACCCGACATCCTCGGTCTTGGAGGCGGGCACCATCCGCGGGAACTCCGCGCTGACCGACTCCGGGGTCGCCTCGACCAGGTTCGGCTTCACCGCCGAGGTGGTCGTGGCGCCCGCGTTGTTCGACCCCGAATCCGAGGTCGCGCCGATGATGCCGAGCACAACCAGGATCAGCACGACGACGCCCACCGCCGAACCGACGATCAGGCCGGTGTTCTTCTTGGGCGGTGATCCGGCCGAGGGATAGGTGTGCGCACCGTGCGGCGGCGCCGGCGGGGCGCCGAAGGCGGAGAACCCGGATTGCTGGTGGGAGTAGGGGTTGGTGGCCGTCGGGTGCGGCCCGGAGTTCACCACCGGAGTGGGCGGTGCGGGCGCGGCCGACGCGGCGAGCGAGGTGGGCCCGCTGGTATGCGGAGCGTGCGTCTGGTGCCCCGGGCCGCTGACGTAGTGGCCCACCGGATACGGCGACCCGGTAGTCGGGATCTGCGGCCCCGTGGTCGGGCGCGGCCCGGTGGTCGGGTGCGGTGGACCGGTGACCGGGCGGGGACCGCCCACCACCGGCATCGATGGCGCGCTCGACCCGGTCAGCGCCTGCTTGGCGGCTGCGGCGAACTCCGCGCAACTGCCGTACCGGTCGTCGGGCCGCTTGGCCATCGCCTTGGCCAGGACGCCGTCCAGGGCGAACGGCAGTCCCGGCCGGACACTGCTCAGCGCGGGCGGCGCTCCTTGCAGATGTCCTTGGATGACCGCGGCGGGGTTCGTCGCGGAGAAAGGGCCCGTGCCGGTGAACAACCAGAACAGCGAGCAGGCCAGCGAGTACTGGTCGGAGCGGTGATCGAGTGAGACGCCGGTGAGCTGTTCGGGCGAGGCGTAGGCCAACGTCGCGGTGAAGGTGCCGGTCTGCGTGAGGTGACCGGTGTCGTCGCGCAGCCGGGCGATGCCGAAGTCGGTGAGGTAGACCCGCTCACCACGACCCGCGCTGGAGCGGGCCAGCAGGATGTTGGCGGGTTTCACGTCACGGTGCAGCACCCCGCTGCCGTGCGCGTAGTCCAGCGCGTCGGCGGTCTCCTTGATGATCTGCACCGCGCGTTCGGGCGGCAGCGATCTCGGTTCCACCGAGGCGGCGTCGATGCCGTCGATGTACTGCATCGAAATCCACAGCTGCTCGTCCTCGAGGCCACGGTCGTAAACCGTGACGATGTTGGGGTGATCGAGCTGGGCGACCAGATCCGCCTCCCGTTCGAACCGCGCCCGCACCTCCTTGTCGAAGAACATCTCCCGATTCAGCAGCTTCAGCGCGGTCATCCGCGGCAGCCGCGGATGTTTCGCCAGATATACCGAACCCATGCCACCGCGCCCGAGTTGCCGCTCGATGACATAGCCGGCGAAAACGTCACCGCTGGCCAGCATGACTGCTCCACTTCCCGCCGCGCGCCGGGACCCACCGGCGAACAGGCGTACAGCATAAGAACGCGCGGTCCGGGATGGGCCCGACCACGGAAAACATCGAAACCATAGCAGTAGTCGCGCCCCCGCCTATCGGTCGTCGAGTGTGGTGACGCGCGGGCGATCGACGGAAACCGGCCCGCCCGGCGGGGGCCGGGGGTCCGGCGGTTGCTGGTGTGGCCGCACCGCCGATCCCGGGCGTATGGGCAGATTCGGCAACTCGATGAGGCCGGGATGAACGGGGCGGCGCGGCGGCGGAAAGCTCGGGCGCGGGGTAGGCGGCGGAGGTGGTTGGGGCCTCGCACGGGGCTGCGCGGGCGGCATCCGGTGCATCGGCGCGGGCGGGTGCCCTTCGGGGTGGATGCCGTGCAGCGGTGTCGCCCGGTGCCCGCCGGGATATCCGTGAAGGGCATGCTTGGCCGCGGCGGCGAACTCGGCGCAACTGGTGAAGCGATCCGCGGGCCGCTTGGCCATGGCACGTGCCAGCACCGGATCCAGCGCGGGCGGCAGGCCCGGACGCATCCGGCTCAGCATCGGGATCGGCGCGTGCAGATGGTTGTCGACCACGGCCGCCGGATTGGTGCCCGGATACGGCGGCGCGCCGGTGAGCAACCAGAACAGCGTGCACGCCAGCGAGTACTGATCGGCGCGGTCGTCCAGCGGCTGACCGATCAGTTGCTCCGGCGCGCCGAAGGCGAGGGTCGCAGTGATCGTGCCCGCCGAGCTGATCGTGGTCTCCGCGCCGCGGATACCGGCGATACCGAAATCGGTGAGCAGCACCCGCTCCGGCTGCCCGATCGGCGCCTTGGCCAGCAGGATGTTGGCCGGTTTCACGTCGCGGTGCAGCACCTGGTTGGCGTGCGCGTAATCGAGCGCCGCGGCGGTGTCGGCCACGATCTGCACCGCGCGTCCGGGAGCGAGCACGTCGACGTCCGCGCAGGAGGCGTCCGAGCCGGGCACGTACTGCATGGAGATCCACAGTTGCCGGTCCTCCGCGCCGCGATCGAACACCGTGACGATGTTCGGGTGGTCGAGCCGCGCGACCAGATCGGCCTCGCGCTCGAATCGGCGGCGGCTGTCGGCATCGGCGTACAGATCCCGTTGGAGCAGCTTCAGCGCCGTCATGCGGGGCAGCCGAGGATGCCGGGCCAGGTACACGGTGCCCATACCGCCATGGCCGAGGACGCGTTTGATGACGTAGCCCGCGAACACATCGCCGGTCTGCAACACCGTTACACCCCCTTGTCGAGTGAATCGCGCGGACACTATCCATGTATCTCGCCGAACCGTCGGGATGCAACAGTCGCAGCGCAACCTCGATGGTTGTCGGTAGCAGCCAGTACTGTGGCGCGCATGCGCATTGGAGCACATGTCCGGCTCGACAGCGACCCGATCGGTTTCGGGGAGAAGCTCGGCGCCGACGTCATCCAGATGTTCGTGGTCGATCCGCAGAGCTGGGACAAACCCACCCCGCATCCGCGGACCGAGGAGATCCTCGCGAGCCCGATCGAGGTCGTGGTGCATTCCTCCTATCAGATCAACGTCGCTAGCCTGAACAACCGGCTGCGCATGCCCTCTCGCAACGCGGTCGCGCAGCAGGCGAAGGCAGCCGCCGAACTCGGCGCCTTCGGCCTGGTGGTGCATGGAGGGCACGTGCGTTCCGACGCCGAACTGGACACCGGAATCGACAACTGGCGCAAGTTGTTCGAGCGGCAGCAGGACAAGGGCGGTTTCGCGGTGCCGATCCTGATCGAGAACACCGCGGGCGGCAATCACGCCATGGCCAGGCATTTCGACTCCATCGCCCGGCTGTGGGACGCGGTCGGCGACTACGGCGCCGGTTTCTGCCTGGACACCTGCCACGCCTGGGCGGGTGGTGAGGAACTGGTCGGCGTCGTCGACCGGATCAAGGCGATCACCGGACGGATCGACCTGGTGCACCTGAACTCCTCCCGCGACGAGTTCGACTCCGGCGCCGACCGGCACGCCAACTTCGCCGATGGCACCATCGACCCGCAACTGCTCGCCGAGGTGTGCCGGACGGCGGGCGCCCCCGTGGTCCTGGAAACCCCGGCCGACGGACTCGCGGAGGATCTGGCGTATCTGCGCGAGTGCTGTGTTTGATGTGCAGCGCCTGCGGCGCATGCGCTTCGGTCGCTGGGACGCGAGACGGGCCGCGAACAGCGCTCGTAAGACTCGCACCCGACGGGGCTGGGTCTGCTTCGGTTGTATCGAGTCTGTGGGCCGGTGCGGCGGGGAGCGGTCTTGCGGTGCTGTGCGCGGTGTCGCGGGTGGGATGAACGGTGCTGGTACGGCTTGTACTGGACGGGGCTGGGTCTGCTTCGGTCGTCTCGAATCTGTGGATCGGTGCGGCGAAGACCGATCTCCCGGCGCTGTGTCCGATGTGCGGTGGGTGAACGGTGCTCGCGGGACTCGCGCTGGACGGGTCCGGGCTGCTCCGCTCGTCCCGTGTTGTGATCAGTGCGACGAAAACCCTGGTCGGCGGGGTGGTTTCGGTGATGTGCTCCAACGAGCAGTAACCGATCTCGACAGCGAAGGTGATCTTATGACGGTCGCACCCGCCACCCCATCCACAGCCTCGGTGACCAGGCTCGGCGCCCGTATCGGCGCGCGAATCGACAACGTCCGGCTCGGTGGCGATCTGGACCCGGTCACAGTCGAGGTGATCCATCGCGCGCTGCTGGAGCACAAGGTCATCTTCTTCCGCGGGCAGGATCACCTCACCGAGGACGGGCAATACGAGTTCGCCCAACTGCTCGGCTCACCCACCACCCCGCACCCGACGGTCACATCGCACGGTGTGAAGAGCCTGGCGATCGATTCCGAGCACGGCCGCGCCAACAGCTGGCACACCGACGTCACCTTCGTCGACCGCATTCCGAAGGCGTCCGTCCTGCGCGCGGTTCAGCTGCCGCCCTATGGCGGCGCCACCACCTGGGCTTCCACCGTCGCGGCCTACGAGTCGCTACCGGAGCCGCTCGAGCGCCTCGCCGAGTCTCTGCGAGCCGTACACACCAACGTGTACGACTACGCCGCGCGCACCGGGGAGCAGCCGCAGCCCAACGCCGCCGCCTACCGCGCGGAGTTCGAGTCGACCTACTACGAAACCGAGCACCCTGTGGTGCGCGTGCACCCCGAGACCGGCGAGCGGGCGTTGCTGCTCGGCCACTTCGTCAAGCATTTCGTCGGGCTCTCCAGCGCGGAGTCGCACGCCCTGTTCCGGCTGTTCCAGGACCGGGTGACCCGTCTGGAGAACACCACCCGCTGGAACTGGGCGCCCGGCGACGTCGCCATCTGGGACAACCGCGCCACCCAGCACTACGCCATCGACGACTACGACGACCAGCCGCGCAAGCTGACCCGCATCACCCTGGCCGGCGACGTCCCGGTCGGCGTCGACGGCTCGCCGAGCACCGTTATCGCGGGCGACGCCGAGCACTACTCGATCATCGAGGACACGCGGCTGGTCGCGTCCTGAGCGGGGCCCGCATGGTTGCCGGGCGCGAGCCCGGCTATTGAGGGGCCATGCGGTGTCCTGGATCCAGCCGCGAACACGCAGCGCCGCGGGCGCTGCAAAAACCAGCACAGCATGGTCCACACTTGTTGCCATGAGTATTCGGCCGCTGGACGGGGTGCGCGTCCTGGAACTCGGCAACTACATCGCCGCGCCGACCGCCGGGCGCATCCTCGGCGACTTCGGCGCCGAGGTGATCAAGGTGGAACGCCCGAAAGCCGGGGACGAGCTGCGCAACTGGCGGCTCTACGGCGGTGACACCTCGATGCTCTTCCGGACGATCAACCGCAACAAGAAATCGATCACGCTGGACCTGCGTACCGAGGCGGGACGTGGCATCGTGCTCGACCTGATCCGGCGCTGCGACGTGCTGCTGGAGAACTTCCGGCCCGGGATGCTGGAGAAGTGGGGCCTGGGTCCGGAGGTGCTGAACGAGGCGAACCCGGATCTGGTGATCACGAGGATCTCCGCCTACGGGCAGACCGGCCCGCTGTCGGATCGTCCCGGTTTCGCGGCGGTGGCCGAGGCCGTCGGCGGCCTGCGCGAACTGGTCGGCGACCCGGACCGTCCGCCCGTACGGACCGGTGTCTCGATCGGGGATTCCATCGCGGGCATCTACGCCGCGTTCGGCACCGTGATGGCCCTGTTCCAGCGCGAACGCCGCGCCGAGGGGGACGCGCCGGTCCCGCTGCCCGAACGGCTGATCGACGTGGCGCTCAACGAGGCGATCCTGTCGGTGATGGAATCGCTGGTGCCGGACTATCTGGCCTACGGGATCCAGCGCGAACGCGTCGGCGGACGGATGGAGGGCATCGCCCCGAGCAACGCCTACCCGTGTTCGGACGGGACCAGCATCATCATCGGCGGCAACGGCGACGCCATCTTCCAGCGCTACATGGCGGTCATCGACCGGCCCGATCTGGCAGCCGACCCCGAACTCCAGGACAACGCGGGTCGCTGGCGCCACCGCGAACGCCTGGACGCGGCCATCGGCGAGTGGACGGTGCGCCATACCCGAGCCGAAGCGTTGAAGCTGCTGGAGGCCGCCGGGATCCCGTGCGGCCCGATCTACACGGCGGCCGACATCGTGGCCGACGAGCAGTATCGAGCGCGCAACATGATCCAGCCGTTCGCTGTGGACGTCGGCGCACCGGAGCCGAAGGTCGTCGGCTTTCCCGGCATCGTCCCGGTGATCGGCGAGCAGTCCCTGCCCATCCGCTCCGTCGGCCCCGACCTGGGGGAGCACACCCGGGAGGTGCTGACCGGGTTGCTCGGCATGAGCGAGGCCGAGATCGATGCGTTGGAGGCGCGATGAGCACGCAGCCGCACGACCGCAGGCGACCGGAGGGCCGTAGTGCCCGGGAACCGCGCACGCCGGGCAGCAGCAGGCCCGCCGTGCAACCCAATCCGACCGGGGCCGGGGAGAAGCCGTGGGGCGGCGTGATGTGCGGCCACCACCGAGCGCGGGAGCAGCGATGACCGCGCCGGTGCTGCGCGACGTCACATTGCGCGACGGCCTGCAGCTGACCGGCAAAATGCTGCCGGTGCAGCGCAAGGTGGACATCGCGCGCCGCCTGCTCGCGCTGGGTGTGCCCGCACTGGAGATCGGCTCGATGGCGCGCCCGGACCTGGTCGCGCCGATGGCGAACACCATGGAACTGGTCGCCGCGCTGACCCCGGAGGAACTGCGCCACTGCTGGGTGTGGGTGGCGACGCCGCGCCACGTCGAGAAGGCAGCCGCGGCGGGGGTGCGCAACTTCCAGTACTGCTTCTCGGTCTCCGACGCGCACAATCGGGCGAACATCGGACGCGACACCGAGGACAGCGTCGCCGCCATGCCGGACGCGGTGCGACTGGCCCGGGAGGTGCACGGGTCCATCCAGCTGTGCTTGGCAACGGCTTTCACCTGCCCCTTCGACGGTCCGGTCGACCCGGAGCGAGTACTGGCCATCGCGTGCGACCCACGCACCGAGGGCGCCGACGACATCGTCCTGGCCGACACCCTCGGACAAGCTCATCCCGGCCAGGTCGCGGCGCTGGTCGCCGCGGTGCGGGACCGGACGCCCCCGCGCCGCGTCGTCTTCCACGGTCACGACACCTGGGGAATGGGCGTGGCCAACACCCTCGCCGCGGTCGCGGCGGGCGCGGACATGGTCGACGGCGCGCTCGGCGGGCTCGGCGGCTGCCCCTTCGCACCGGGAGCGAGCGGCAACACCGCCTCTGAGGACATCCTGTTCGCCACCAGGCCGGAATGGTTCACCCCCGCGACGCTGGCCGCACTGGTGAACATGTCCGAGGAGTTGCTGGCCGAACTCGGCGAACCCAACCGTTCGCGCGCACTCGAAGGCGCCCGCTCGAAAGCCTCGGCCTTCGAGTGGGTCGTGGGTGAGGCCTGATCAACCCAGCTCCGAATCCAACACAGGGTTTTCCCTGATGGCATGTGGACGCGAAGCCGGTAAGACTGGACGGCATGACTTCGCAAGCCTTGGGCGCAGATACCGCGGACATCGCGGCACCGACCGATGTCGCGGCCCACGCTATCGACCTGACCAAGGTCTACGGATCGGGTGACACGCAGGTCAGGGCATTGGACGGAGTGTCGGCCGAGTTCGCCAAGGGCGAGTTCACCGCGATCATGGGCCCGTCCGGGTCGGGCAAGTCGACCCTGATGCATTGCCTGGCCGGGCTCGACAGCGCCAGCTCCGGCGCCGTCCGCATCGGCGACACCGACCTGACCACCCTGTCCGACAAGCAGATGACGCGCCTGCGGCGGGACCGGATCGGGTTCGTCTTCCAGGCGTTCAACCTGGTGCCGACGCTCACGGCGCTGGAGAACATCACGTTGCCGCTGGACATCGCCGGGCGCGAGCCCGACCAGGAGTGGCTGGACACGGTGTTGAAGCGGCTCGGGCTGATCGATCGGCTCACCCATCGTCCCAGCGAGCTGTCCGGCGGACAGCAGCAGCGGGTGGCCTGCGCCCGTGCTCTCGCGGGCAAGCCCGAGATCATCTTCGGTGACGAGCCGACCGGCAATCTGGACTCCCGGTCCTCGGAAGAGGTGCTGTCGATCCTGCGGGCCGCGGTGGACGAGTTCGGGCAGACGGTGGTGATCGTCACGCATGAACCGCACGCGGCCGGGTTCGCCGACCGGGTGGTGTTCCTGGCGGACGGGCGCATCGTCGACGAGATGCGTGATCCGACCGCCGACACCGTGCTCGACCGGATGAAATCGTTGGAGCAGGCGTGACCAGGGGTTCGCGGAAGTTTCGGGGGCAGGCGTGATGGCCGGGAGCCCGATGCGCAAAGTCGCGCTGCGCAATCTCGCCGCGCACAAAGTGCGGCTCGCGCTGACCTTGTTGTCGGTGGTGCTCGGCACCGCGTTCATCGCGGGCTCGTTCGTGTTCACCGACACGCTGCAGCGCACCTTCGACGGCATCTTCGCCAACGAGGCCAAAGGCGTCGATGTCCGGGTGAGCCCGAAAGAGCGCCAGGCCCAAGGTATTCCGAACAATGTGGTGGAGGAGCTGGCGAAGTATCCGGGCGTCCGCACCGCCGCCCCCAGCGTGAACGGACCGGTGGTCCTGCTCGATCCGGCGGGCAAGAAATCCGTCCAGACTGGTGGTGCGCCCACCCTCGGCACGTCGTATCTGCCTCCGGAGAAGGCTGTCGCGGAACCGGAGAAGTTCGTGCAGGGCGCGCCGCCCGCCCGGCCGGGCGAGGTCGCGCTGAACACAAGCGGGGCCGAGCGGGCCGGGCTGAAGATCGGCGATCGGACCAAAATCCTCATTCCTTCCCAGCCCGATCCCATCGACGTGACCCTCACCGGGATCTACGAAGGATCGTCCGACGCGGGCGGTTTCATCGGAGTGCTGTTCGAGGACACACAGGCGCGCAAGCTATTCACCGACGGCCTGCACGTCGCGTACGTCGACCTCGCGGCCACCGGCATCCCCGGTGACGAACTGCGCGACAACCTGGCCACGCAGCTGCCGGGCTACAAGGTGCAGAACGGTGATCAGGTGCGCGCGGACCTGAAGAAGGAAGTCTCCAACGCGCTCAACTTCATCAACTACTTCCTGCTCGCCTTCGGCGCGATCGCGCTGATCGTCGGCACGTTCATCATCTACAACACCTTCTCGATGATCGTCGCGCAGCGTTTGCGGGAACTGGCGCTGCTGCGCGCGGTCGGCGCGAGCAGGCAACAGGTCGGCCGGTCGGTGGTGGCCGAGGCATTCGTCATCGGCGCGATCGGCAGTGTGATCGGACTCGCGGGCGGCGTCGGACTGGCGTTCGGGCTGTCGGCGGCGCTGAACGCGTTCGACCTCGGGTTGCCGACCGGATCGATGGCGGTGCGGCCGCGCACCATCGTGGTCGGACTGCTGGTCGGTCTCGCGGTGACCGTGGTGAGCGCCTACGCGCCCGCGCGGCGCGCCTCGCGGATTCCGCCTGTGCAGGCCATGCGCGAGGAGTTCGCGTCCGCCGGGGAGTCGCTGCGCGTGCGCACGATTTCCGGTGTGGTGCTCGCCGTGCTCGGCGTGGGACTCGTGGTGCTGGGTGCGCAGCGCACCGGCGGGACGGCGGCCGCCACGGTCGGGGTCGGCGCGCTCGGCTTGATCTTCGCGGTGCTGCTCGCCGCGCCCGCGTTGTCGCGGCCGGTGGTCGGTGGACTCGGGGCGCTGGTGCGCCCGTTCGGGCCGATCGGCCGGATGGCCCGCAACAACGCGGCGCGCAATCCCCGCCGCACCGCCGCCACCGCCTTCGCCCTGACGCTCGGGTTGATGCTGGTCTCGGCGATCGGCATGCTCGGCGCCTCGGCGAAAGCCAGCGTCGGCGTGCTCGTGGACAAGGGCGTGCGAGCCGATTACGTGCTGGCGGGTCCACAGCTGCTCGGCGTGCCGTTCGGCGCCGCCGACGCCGCGCGTACCGAGGCGCCCGGCGTGGAGCAAGCGGTGGGTATGCGGGGCGCCCCCTTCAAGATCGGCGACGAGCAGGTGTTCGCCACATCGGCCGACGGTCCGCTGGGCGGCGTGCTGAACTATGAGATCGTGCGCGGCACCGACACGCTCGGCGCCCGCGACGTGCTCGTGTCGGAGGACGAGGCCGGTGAGCGCGGGTGGAAGGTCGGCGACCAGGTGACTCCGACCAGCGTCGACGGCAAGAAGGTCCCGCTCACGGTGACCGGTCTGTACAAGAAGAATCCGCTGCTGGGTCCGATGGTGGTGTCGCAGACGGTCTACGACGAGGTCGTCCCGCTCAACTTCCGGACCAACTTCCTGGTACTGATCAAGGCGCGACCTGGCGCTGACCTCACGCAGATGCGCGGCGACCTGGAGAAGGCGACGGAGCAATTCGTCGTGGTGCAGGTGCAGGACCGCGAGGAGTTCAAGGGCGCGCAGGGCAAGCAGATCAACACTTTGCTGGCCATCCTCTACGGCCTGCTCGCCTTGGCGGTGGTGATCGCGATCCTGGGCATCGTGAACACGCTCGCGCTGTCGGTGGTGGAGCGACGCAGGGAGATCGGCATGCTGCGCGCGGTGGGGATGCAGCGCGCCCAGGTGCGCCGGACGATCTATCTGGAGTCGATGCTGATCGCGGTGTTCGGCGCGATCGTCGGCATGGTGCTCGGGCTGGGGTTGGGCATCGGGTTCCTGCGGACGCTGCGCGACCTCGGGCTCGACCAGATCGCCATCCCGTGGAACCAGCTGGTGCTCGTCCTGGTCAGTTCGGCGGTCGTCGGAGTGCTGGCCGCCCTGTGGCCCGCCGTGCGGGCGGCACGCACGCCGCCGCTCGCGGCGATCGCCGACCTCTGAAACAGGTGCGCCGCGATGCAGCCGACCCGATCCCTGTGACAGCTCGGCCGAGTGGGGCTCGCCGTACGCGTTTGCTGTGGTATCACCTTCGCGACGATTGATCAGTTTTGAAGAAGCCTTCGCCGCGGCAGCTTCATAGCATGAGAGACGTCGTCATCGAGACCGGCAGGAAGAACTCATGAAGAACGCGCAGAAGTCCGCCGACGAAGCCATCGCGAAGAACAAGTCCTCTGTCGGATTCACCGACGAGGAACGAGCCGCGATGAAAGAGCACGCCCAGGAGTTGAAGACGGCCGCACGCCGCGGCTCGCGCGCGAACAAGGCGGACGGGGAGAAAGACGTGCTCGCGAAGATCGCCGAGATGTCGGAATCGGATCGCGCCATGGCCGAACGGCTCCATGCCGTCGTCAAAGCCAGCGCACCGGACCTTACGCCGAAACTCTGGTACGGCATGCCCGCCTACGCCAAGGACGGCAAGGTCGTCTGCTTCTTCCAAAGTGCCGCGAAGTTCAAGGCGCGGTACGCGACGTTCGGCTTCAACGACATCGCGAACCTCGACGAAGGCACCATGTGGCCGACCGCTTTCGCGATGACCGAGTTGACCGCCGCCGACGAGGCGAAGATCGGTGAGTTGGTGAAGAAGGCCGTGAGGTGAGGCAGGGGCAGTGACCTGGGAACGCGGCATGGGGCAACGCCACTAGTGGTGTGCGGCGTTGGCGTTTGCCCAGGATTGGACGTCGCCGCGATCGAGTGCCACGGCCAACAGGGTGGGGAACTTGTCGGGGGTGCAGGCGAAAGCCGGTATGCCCAGTGCGGCGAGGGCCGCGGCGTTTTCGTGGTCGAAGGCGGGGGCGCCGTCGTCGGACAGGGCGAGCAGCACGACGACCTGCACACCGGACTCCTGCATCGAGCGGACGCGGCGCAGCATCTCGTCGCGGATGCCGCCCTCGTAGAGGTCGGAGATCAGGACGAACAGCGTGTCGGCCGGGCGGGTGACCAGGGACTGACAGTAGGCGAGGGCGCGGTTGATGTCGGTGCCGCCGCCGAGCTGCGTGCCGAACAGCACGTCCACCGGGTCGTCGAGTTTGTCGGTCAGGTCGACGATCTCGGTGTCGAACACCACCAGCGAGGTGCGCAGCGACCGCATCGAGGCCAGCACCGCGCCGAACACCGACGCGTACACCACGCTGGCGGCCATCGAACCCGACTGGTCGATGGCCAGCACCACGTCGCGCCGCACCGCCTGGGCCTTGCGGCCGTAGCCGACCAGGCGTTCCGGTACCACCGTGCGATGCTCGGGCAGGTAGTTGGCGAGATTCTTGCGAATAGTGCGGTCCCAGTCGATATCGCGCGATCTCGGCCGCGTGACGCGCGCGGCGCGGTTCAGCGCACCGGAGACCGCGGCGACGGTTTGCGCCGCGATGCGCTGCTCGATCTCCCGCACCACCTTCTCCACCACCATCCGCGCGGTCGCCTTGGTCGTCTCGGGCATCACCCGGTTCAGGCTCAGCAAGGTGCCGACCAGGTGGACGTCCGGCTCCACCGCTTCGAGCAGTTCCGGCTCCAGCAGCAACTGGGTGAGATCGAGGCGCTCCACGGCATCGCGCTGCATGACCTCGACGACGGTGGCGGGGAAGTAGCCGCGAATATCGCCGAGCCAGCGGGCCACGCGCGGCGCCGAACCTTGCAAACCGCCGGTGCGCTTGCCCGGCGACGTCTCGTCACCGGTGTTGTACAGCGCCGACAGCGCCCGGTCCATGGCCGCGTCCGAGCCGGAGCCCAGCGCGCCGAGCCCGTCCTCCGCGGCCGCGCCGAGCACCAGTCGCCAACGCCGGGACTGTGCTTCGTCGGTCATGCCGTGTCCTCCCCGGAACGAGCGAGAGTCTCGCCCGTGGCCTGATCGCTCGTGCTGTGTTTGATTTCGGTATGAGCGGGGCCCTGCGTGGTCACGCTGCGCTGCCGCCTCCGGGCCTGACCGCTCGTGCTGTGTTTGATTTCGGTATGAGCGGGGCCCTGCGTGGTCACGCTGCGCTGCCGCCTCCGGGCCTGACCGCTCATACCGTGACCCCCAGGATCTCGGCCGCGGTGCGCACGGCGGTCGTCGCTCGGTCCGCGTCGATGCCCGCGATCGCTGATGTGGCGGAGACGGACCCGCCGTCGCGGACCGCCTGCCCGATCGCGCGGCGCTCACCCGATTCGAACGCGCCGAAGGTCCGGCGCAGCAGCGGCAGCGTCTCGACGAACGTGTCGTCGCCGAGCCCGCGCAACCAATCGTCGATGAGCCGCAACAACTCTCGATCGTGGACCAGCAGCAGGCCGCGGCCGCCGAGGAACCCGTCGATCCACGCCGCCTTGGCCGCGGCGGTGGCGCCCACCGACAGGGCCGCGGACAGTCTGCGCGCGGATTCGGTGTCGTCGATGCGGCCCGCGTCGGCGAGCAGGCGGACGGCTCGCCCCACCAGCGCGCCGTGCACGTCGTCGCGGTCGGCGACGCGGCGCAGGGCGGCCAGCCACTCGCCGGTCGCCCAGCCGTCGTCCCTGGTGTGGATGGCGGTGTGCGCCGCGTCCAGCAGACCGCGCAGCTCGGTGGCGGCGTCGGTGTCCAAGCCGGTGACCGCCGCGGGCAGGCCCGCGCAGATGCGCACCAGCAAGCCGTCGGCGACGTGGGCCAGCGCTTTGGTGTCGGTGCCGCGCACGTCGCCGTAGCGCAGCGTCCGGATCAGGCCGGGCAGCGCGGCGAGCAGGTGGGTGACGTCGTGGTCGAGGGCGGCGGTGGATTCCAGCCGGGCGATCAATCCATCGGTGGCGCCACCGAGATCGGCGAGCAGGGCGACCTCCAGCGCGGCGGTCAATTCGCCGACGGTGCGGTCGGTGCGGTTGGCGGTGTCGAGGATCTTCGCCTCCGCCGCGGTGCGGATGGTGGTGCCCCAGCGCGAGGCCTCGATGATCGAGATGGCGTACTCGGGATGCCACCGCAGCGTCCACGTTTCCCGGAAGGTGCCGGTGCTGCGGACGTCGCTGGTGGTGAGCGTGCCCCAGTCGACCCCGAGCACCCGCAGCCGGTGCAGCAGGCGCGAGCGCTCGACCTCGCGCTCCTTGCGCAGATCCAGGTCGACGGTGCGGGCCGAGGGCTCCTGCTTCATCCGCAGCGATCGGATGGTGGCGCGCAGGTCGGCGTCCAGCGGCACGGTCGGCGTCTGCTCCGGAACGGCGCCGAGCGCCTCACCGACGACGAGTTCGCCGATCACCAATTGCAGCATCGTCTCGTCTCCGCCGCACAGGACCGACCGCGTGGCCTCGGTGACCTCCGACAAACCGGCGAGCGGTCGGCCGCGCAGCGCGGCGAGTGCGTCGGCGAGCCGAACGGCTTCGATGACGTGCGCGCTGGAAACGGGTAGGTCGTGGGCGCGCAGCACACCGGCCACCTTGGTCAGCCAGCGCGCGATCGGTCGCTCGGTCGCGGTGAACAGATGGTGATACCAACCGGGTGAGGTGACGCCCGCGCCGTAGCCGGAGGACGTGGACAGCCGCGAATGCGTCCACGGAACCCAGGTGAGCCGGGCCTTGGTCTTCGGCAGCCCCTTGAGCAACCGGGCGTCCGGAGCGGCAGGCCCGAGCGCGCCGGTGAGCGCGGGTGCATGCCAAGCACCACACACCACCGCGAGCCGTGTCGCTCCGTCCTTCAGCGCTTTGCGCATGGTCTGACGCATATAGGCTTCGCGCCGCAGGGTGTGGGCATCGATCACGAGTGGCTCGGGTGGTAATTCGCGCACGGGAGTTTCATCGACCGCCTCCGCGACCGAATCGACCTCCGGCGCCGGGTCGTCCGCAGATGGGTCGATGGCCGGCGTCGTGTGGCCTCGCCGCGCGGTGTGCTCGGCTGATTCCCGCAGCGCGCCCATCGCCTCGGTGATCGGGTCGAACGCGTCGGCGTCGGGCACGGATTCGACGACGGCGTCCCACCAGCGTTCGGCGTCGTCGTATCCGCCCGCCTCGGCCAGCGCGGCGAGAGGATCGAATCGGTCGCCGGGTTCGTCCTCCGTCGCCAGCGCGATCGTGGCGGGCAGATCGCAGAACCGCACGGGCACGTCGTTGTCCACGGCGTAGCGCAGCGCCTGCCATTCGGGGGAGAACACCGCGTAGGGCCAGAACGCGGCCTTGGCGGGCGCGTCGGGAACGTACGCCAGCAGCGCGACCGGCGGAGTCATCCCCTCGGCCGCGACGAGACCCACCAGCGGGTCGGCGTCCGCGGGCCCCTCGATGAGGATCATGTCGGGCCGGAACGCCGCCAGGGCCAGCCACAGCGAGCGCGCCGAACCGGGACCATGGTGGCGGATGCCGAAAACCTTGGTCGTGGGCGTCGTTCCGGCGCCGGAGGTCACCCGGTGACCTCGCGGCAGGCGCGGTAGAAATCCGCCCAGTCGGGCCGCTCGCGGACCACGGCCTCCAGGTACTCCGTCCACACCACCGCATCGGCCACCGGATCCTTGATCACCGAGCCGAGCACCGCGCCGGCGATGTCGGATGCGCGCAGCACGCCGTCTCCGAAGTGTGCCGAGAGCGCGATTCCGTTGGTGATCACCGAGATCGCCTCGGCGGTGGACAGCGTTCCGGACGGCGACTTGAGCTTGGTGCGGCCGTCGGCGGTGCTACCGGAGCGCAGCTCGCGGAAGACCCGCACCACCCGCCGCACCTCCTCGGCCGCCGCGGGCACGGTGGGCAGTTCCAGTGCGGAGCCGAGCTGCTCGACCCGCCTGGTGACGATGGCGACCTCCTCGTCCTCGCTGGCGGGCAGCGGCAGCACGACCGTGTTGAACCGGCGGCGCAAGGCGGAGGACAGCTCGTTCACACCGCGGTCGCGGTCGTTGGCGGTGGCGATGACGTTGAAGCCCTTGGCCGCTTGCACCTCGGTGCCCAGTTCGGGTACCGGCAACGTCTTCTCGGACAGGATGGTGATCAGCGCGTCCTGCACGTCGGAGGGGATGCGGGTGAGCTCTTCGATCCGGGCGATGGAGCCGGCTCGCATGGCGGTGAGCACCGGTGACGGCACCAGCGCCGCGTCGCTCGGTCCTTCCGCGAGCAACCGCGCGTAGTTCCAGCCATAGCGGATCGCCTCCTCGGCCGTGCCCGAGGTGCCCTGTACCAGAAGGGTCGACGCACCGCTGATGGCGGCGGAAAGATGTTCCGACACCCAGGTTTTTGCGGTGCCGGGCACACCGAGCAGCAGCAGCGCCCGGTCGGTGGCAAGCGTCGCGACCGCCACTTCCACGAGCCTGCGCGGGCCGACGTACTTCGGGGTGATCACGGTGCCGTCCGGGAGGGCGCCGCCGAGCAGGTAGGTGACCACCGCCCAGGGCGACAACCGCCAGGACGGCGGGCGGGGCCGGTCGTCGGCGGCGGCGAGGGCGCGCAACTCGTCGGCGTATGCCTGTTCGGCGTGCGGGCGCAGCAGAGCCGGTGTCGGGTCGGTGGTGGTCACTGCAACTCCTCGAGCATCATCGAGCGGTGGTTGAGGTCGTGGGCGAGCTGGTCGAAGGCACGCTCCCAGGCGGGGTCGTCGCATCGGCGGGCCATCGCGGACAGCGTGCCCGCGGCGGTGTCGGGGAGGTGGACGGCCGCCGCGGCCAGCAGTGACCGGTGCGCGTTCGGCGACGCGCCGTGCGCCTCCGGGCGCCGCGCCGCGGCCCGCGCCCGCTCGAACAGCAGCCCGACCACGTGCTGGGCCAGCGCTTCCGGCCACGGATGCCCCATCGCGGGCAGCAGGGCCTCGATCTCCGAGAGCCACGAGCCGTCCAGCCGCACCAGGTGCGCGGTCCGATCCGGTAGCGGTAGCAGCGCGAACAGCTCGCGCCTGCGCAACATCGCCAAGTCGGTGGGCACACCCGCTTCGAAAAGCGCTCGCGCCCAAGCCGAATCACGTTGAGCCAGAGCGGCGTCCACCCAACCGTCGAAGACCGGCTGCCGGAACCGGTCCTCGATCGTGGCGCGCACCGCCTGCTGCGGTGTGCCGAGCACACCGGCCCAATGGATCAGCGGCGTCGCGGCGACCACTTGCCGGAGCCGGGCGGCGTGCACGTCGGGCGCGCCGTTCCAGCGGTAGGCGAATTCGACGGTGCGGTCGGTGATCCCGTCGCGCTGTGCGGCAGCGTCGAGCGTATCCGGAAGTGTGAGAACCACGTTCGTGTGCAGCATCCGATGCTCGGCGCGGATCCACGCGCGGGCCCGGTCGCGCATCCGCCGCGTGAACGCCGATTCCGGCAGCAGCGCGAGCAGTCCTGCGGCGGTGCGGCGCACGTCCGCGCGCCGGTCGTCCAGCGCCGTCTCCAGCAGGGGCTCGTCTTCGGGGCCGAGGCCCTCGGCGAGCAGGGCCAGCAGTTCTGCCTTCAGCGGCCCGGATTCCTTCGGCCATGCCGCGGTGAGCGCCGCCCTGGCCGCGTCGGCGTCGCTGCGCCGGAGTTCGGCGAGCCAGTCGCGCCGCTCGGTCGGTCGGCCGAACAACCAGGTGTCCGTGGAGCGTTCGGATGGGCCGGACGGCTGCCGTACCAGGTCGTGCCAATCCGGATGCCGGGCCGCCAGCCAGCTGCCCCGGGCGCCCGCCAGGCGCAACAGCGGCTCACGCAAGGCGGCATTGATCTTCGCGTGTTCGAGCAGTTGCTCGCAGAGCGCATCCGGCGCCCGGTAGTCGTGCGGCTGCGCCGCGTCGATCCATTCGGGCAGGAAGGCCGAGCGCTCCCGCAGCATGCGCGCCAGGCGTGCCGCCGCGGGGCGCGGCAGCGACAGGCGGGGATCGTCCGCTGCGGGCTCGGGCGCCTCGGCGGTGGCGGGTACGACACCGCCGCGCGTGAAAAGGTCTTGTAGCGCGGCCGATTCGAGCAGCCGCGTCGCTGGGTCGCTCGGCAGCCGGCCGGCGGCACGCGCGATGGGGGGCGCCAGCACGGCGAGATCCGGCGCGCGGCGGGCGGTGCCCAGCAGTGCGACCGACGTGAGGTCCGCGCCGGCTACCGCCCCGGTGGACGGACGAGGCGCGTCCCGGGCGAAGGTTTCCGTGCGCACCAGATCGATCACCTCGCCCGCGGTGAACACCGAGATCGGCGTCAGCCCGTCGGCGCTCCACTCGCCGACCACCGTCACCGGATGACCACCGGAGACGGCCAGCAGCGTCCACGGTTGCTCACCCGGCCGGATCGGCAGCGCCGTGCCGTCGGATTCGGTGACATACCAGCCTTGTTCGGTGCGGGAGGGCGCCACGTCGACCAGCAGCATCGGCCACGAACGCAACCACGGATCGGCGCCGAGCGCGCAGGCGTGCGCAGCCAGCGCCGCGGTGATAGTGGCGGGCCTGCCTGCGTCCTCGGGTAGCGTGGTGAAGGGTTCGGAGGCGCTGTGCTGTTCGCCCCAGAGCGCGCGCAGCGGCGCCGCGCCCGGATAGAAATGCAACTGTGCGTCGGCCAGTCGCCCGAGCGCGGGAACGTCGGCGGGGAAGCCGGGGGAACCGAAGGAATGGTCGACCACCAGCGCCCAGCGCCCGGTTTCCCGTCCGTACAGCCAGGTTCGCCGGGTGTAGAGGCGCTCCTCCTCGGTGATCTGCGAACCGAACACCATCCAGCGATCCCGGACCGGAGGTTCGGCGCGCACCGTCTCGGCCGGGGTGGGGTAGCCGACATGGGTCCGGATGCTGGCGCCCAGCGCGTGCGGCACCGCGTCGAGCTGCCGGTGCGCGGCGACCAGCAGGTGCATCCGCGCGTACTCGCGCAGCACCACGTCGGGCCAGTCGGTCCGCGTGGCCACGGCGGCCGGGAGCCGGCGCAGGGTAGCGGCGATGCCGGGGGCCTGCGCGTCGACCATGCGCGCGGCCACGGCCTCGAACGCGCGATACGAGCGATCGGCCTGCGCGAGCCCGGTGCGTACCTGGTCGCCGAGCCAGACGTCGAGTTCTTCCAGCCCCGCGGTCACCCGCAGCCGCCGCTGCTCGGCGGTGGCCGGGTTCGCGGTGCGGGCCCGGTCCGTGCTCGCGGCGGCGCGGGCCGCACGGCCGCCGATCCACGAGGCCGCGTAGTCCGCGGTCTCCGCGACGGCGGCGACCTCGCCCGCCGCCCAGCGCAGCAGCAGTGACAGTGCGTGTTTGCAGGGGAATTTGCGGCTCGGGCAGGAGCACCGGTACGCCGGACCGGACAGTTCGACGATCGTCTGGTACGGCGTGGCGCCGCTGCCCTGGCACCGCCCCCACAATGCCGTGCCGTGGTGCCCGCACTCATGCCAGCGGCCCATCAGCTTGCGCGCCGCGGACAGCGAATTCGCGTCCGGCGCCAACGCCGTGACCTGGTCTTCGGTCCACGGCGTCGTCATCGGGCGGCTCCAGCTCGGTGCTGCCTCATCGCCTTCCTTCGTTCCTCGGTTGAGGACGATTTCTACCCCAGCGCACCGACAGGTGCCGCCACCGGTGCCACCCCGCATACGGAACCGCTTGTCCCGGTGCCGTATTCGCCATCCGGCAAATGTTGCGCCGATCGGGGTGCTCTGGCATTCTGTCCTGTTCGGCTCGGCCGAGCCACCCGAAACGGGTGTTGACACCATCGAGCTGCCCGCCGGGGTTGGCACGAGGGGTGGACATCGAGACGCGGCGCAGGCTTTTCGATGACCATATCCATCCCCGCGGGCAGATTCGCATGGGAGCGGTGGGCGATTCCGGCGCCATCGGGTAGCGTTTCGCACAGCTTCGACAAGGCGCCGCGCACGGGGTCGGAGGACGTGTGGCGGCTCGATGGTGGAGGGGATTTTTCGCATGCGCCTGGATCCCGACGCTGTCCAGGCCGCCGGTTCCACGGACGCCGCGCCCCGGCTCTCGGAGGTGGTGACGAGGCGCCTCGCCGAGGACCCAGCGGTAACGCCCTCGGTCACGCGGACCGTGTTGCGCGCTCTCGGCGCCGCCGAATCGGACGACGCCGCAACGGCATTCGATCACTCCGGGATCTTCCTGAGCGTCATCCGGGTGCGCGGTTTCCGAGGCATCGGGCCGGAGACGACGCTCCAGCTGCCGCCCGGCCCCGGTCTCACGCTCGTGGTCGGGCGGAACGGTAGCGGTAAATCCAGTTTCGCCGAAGCCGCCGAAATGGCCCTGACCGGCGGGAACCGCCGGTGGGACGGTCGATCGGCGGCGTGGCGCGAAGGCTGGCGCAACCTGCACGACGGCACGGCCGCCCGTATCGAGTTGGAGTTGCTCACCGCGGGTGACGCCACCCGGCTCACCATCACCAAGGAGTGGGCGGCTGAGGCGGACCTGCCCGACGCGCACTGGACCCAGCGGTATCCGCCCGCGCCGCCGACGGAGTTCGACATGGACCGGTGGGCGGCCCAGCTCGAGCTCTACCGTCCCTTCCTGTCCTACAGCGAACTCGGCGCGCTGGTGGACGGCAAGCCCAGCGACCTGTTCGACGCGCTGCACCAGCTGCTGGGGCTCGACGAACTCACCCTGGCGCAGGAGCGGATCCGCATGCGCCGCCTGGAGCTGGAACGCGCTGTGCGGGATTCGCGTCAGGAGCGGCTGGAACTGCTGGACCTGCTCGCGTCGGTGGCCGACGACCGCGCGGTCCGGGTCGCCGGGTTGCTGCGGCCCGCTCAGCCGGATCTCGCCGCCGTGGGCCGTGAAGTGCTGGGCGTGGTGGACGACCCGGCCGGACCGGACGGCTTGCGCGCGATCGTGCGGCTCGCGCTGCCCGATGACACCGAAGTGGAAGCCGTGGCCGGCCGCCTCGAATCGTGGGGCGCGGCCCTCGCGGAGGGCGCTACCGCCGACGCCGAAGCCGATCTGCGCGTGCTCGAGCTACTGCGCAAGGCGCGCGAGCATCAGGCGGCGAGCGGGAGTTGCCCGTGTCCGGTGTGCGGCCGCGGCGCCTTGGACGAGGACTGGTTGCGCGAGACCGACGCCGCCATCGAGCGGCTGTCCGCCCGGGTGAACGCGCTCACCACCGCCCGCAGGGAGTTCGGCAACGCCGTGCGGGCCGCGCGGGCGCTTCCCGACCTCGTCCCCGCCGAACTGGATTTCGATCCGCGCAACCCCCCGTCGGTCGACACCACGGCGGTGCGCGAGGCATGGGCCGACTGGGCGGCGCTGACCACCACCGAATACACCCCGGACCTGCCCGACCGGCTGCGCAGCGCGCACGCGCGACTGGTCGACGAACTGGACCTGTTGCAGAAGGGCACCCGCAAGGAGCTCGACCGCTTGGACGAGGTGTGGACGCCCCTGGTGCCGCGCATCGTGGCCTGGCTGGACGGCGCGCGCGAGGTGGCCGCGCACGCGGCGGAACTGCGGACGGTGAAGAAGGCCGAGGACTGGTTGAAGTCGGCCACCGCAGGCCTGCGCGGCGAGCGGATGACGCCGCTGGAGACGACGGCTCGCTGGGTGTGGCGCACGCTGCGGCAGCAGAGCAACGTCGAGCTCGGCGCGATCCGTTTGCAGGGCAACGCCGGCACCGCGCGCCGCGTGCTGCTCGACGTGACCGTCGACGAGGTCGACGGGGCCGCACTGGGCGTGATGAGCCAAGGGGAGTTGCACGCGCTCGGTCTCTCGCTGTTCCTGCCGCGAGCCACGGTGGAGGACAGTCCCTTCCGGTTCGTCATGATCGATGACCCGGTACAGGCGATGGACCCGGCCAAAGTGGACGGCCTGGCCCAAGTGCTCGCCACGGTCGCCTGGACCCGTCAGGTGGTGGTCTTCACCCATGACGAGCGCCTCGCCGAAGCGGTGCGGCGGATGCAGCTCGACGCGACCGTGCTCGAGGTCCAGCGCCGCGACCGCTCGGTGGTCGAGGTGCGAGTGTCCAGCGACCCGATCCGCCGCTACCTCGACGACGCCCGCGCTCTGGTGCGCACCCCGCAGTTGCCCGCGGCGATCGCCGATGAACTGGTGGCCACCTGCTGCCGTTCCGCAGTGGAGGCGGCCAGTCTCGCCAGAGCGCGCCGTACCCTGCTCGCCGCGGGCATGAACCACCGCGAGGTGGAACGCCACATCGATGCCGCGCACTCCACCAGGGCGAAGGTGGCGCTGGCGGTGTTCGGCGTCGGCAGCAAGGTCGACGACCTGAACAAGAACCTCATCGCGTTGGAAGGACGGTGGGTGGTGGACGCACTGCGCGACGCGACGGCGGGCGCGCACGTGCCGATCGGGCGCGACATGCGCGAGCTGATCGGTGAGACCGAGAGATTCGTCGCGTGGCTGGCCCGGTGAAGCGCCGATGAGCGGGCGGCGCCGGCCGGTCGGCGCACGCCGTGGGCCTCAGGGCGGCGAGGGCGCGCCCCGGCACGGGCAACGCGGGCGCAAGAACGGCGCGCACCGCTCGCGACCGAATCGGCCGTCGATCGCCGAACGGCTGGAAACCGTCGACCTTCTGCTCGCCGGCTCGGTGACCGACGCGGGCGGGTTGTGGTCCAGGGCCACCGCCTGGATTCTGCGGATCGCCCTGGAACAGGCCGTGGACGAGTTGTGGCTGCGACTGGCGCCCGCGCTGGTCCGCTGTCCGATGCGGGCGCAGCTGATCGCGCTGCGCGCGTTCGCGGGACCGGAGGAGGCGGCTCGGGTGGCCGTGCTCTGGGCGGCGCTGTCGCGCGCCGCTCACCACCACGACTACGAACTCGCACCGAGCGTCACCGATCTGCGGCGCTGGCGGGAGCAGACCGTCGCCCTGGTCGCGGACTTGGTGGCGGTGGCCGCGCACCGGGAATGACGCCAAGCGATCGGCGGCACTTGCCCCTCGATCTACCTGATGACGGGAGGGCCCGGCATGAGCGACCAGGATCGAATTCTGCGGCGCGGCGTGACCACGGCGGGCTGCGCTCCGGGCCGGAGCCGGGACGGCGTGAGTTCTCGGGTTTGCCGGACGCACTGCGCCACGGCGATCATGAGGGACCCCCGAGCACGGACGGGAGATGGCATGACCCGCTCCCACCGAGGTGGTCGCACCGGCACGACCACGACGGGTCGCGCTCGTACCGGAGAGGAGACAGCATGAGCGGAGCACAACGGTGCCCGTGCGGGCGGGGTGACACATACGACGAGTGCTGTGGTCCGGTGCTGCGCGGTGAGCGCCCGGCGGCGACCGCCGAAGCGCTGATGCGGTCGCGCTACACCGCCTTCGCAGTGGGTGACGCCGACTATCTGCTGCGTTCCTGGCATTCGCGCACCCGCCCGCGCGAGGTGACCCTCGATCCGGCGCAGCGCTGGCTGTTCCTGGAGATCTCCCGCACCGAGCGCGGTGGACCGTTCGACGACACCGGCACGGTGGCGTTCGTCGCGCACTACCGGGACGCGGATGGTCGCGGCGCGCTGCACGAGATCAGCAGGTTCGCCCGGTCCGACGGCGTGTGGGTCTACCTGGACGGCGCGCACGACGCCTGACCGGTAGCGTCAGCGGGCATGGCACGCGTCGCGATCGAGTACTGCACCCAATGTCGCTGGCTGCTGCGGGCGGGCTGGATGGCGCAGGAATTGCTCAGCACGTTCGCCACCGATCTGGACGAAGTCGCGCTCATCCCGGGTTCGGGCGGGGTCTTCCGAATCACCGTCGACGGCGAACAGATCTGGGAGCGCAAGGCCGACGGCGGCTTCCCCGACATCGCGGTGCTGAAGCAGCGCGTGCGCGACCGGGTCGCACCGGAGCGCGACCTCGGTCACGTCGACCGGCGCGACTGAACCGCACCGGCCGGACCCGAAGTCATCCGCAGCAGCCGCCACCGCAGCAGCCGCCGCCCGCCGGGGGCGCGGCGGGGCTCGGCGCGGGAGCGTTCCCGCCGCCCCGGGAGACGGTGGCGAAGGTGGTCAGCAGTTTGACCGTGTCGTCGTGGCCGATCGGGCAGGTCGCCGGCGCCGACGACTCCGCCATCGGACGGGAAACCTCGAACGTGTCGCCGCAGCTGCGGCACCGGTAACTGTAACTCGGCATCCGCTCAGTTTAGGTCCTCCGCCGCCGAAGTGTCCGCATCGGACTTCGGCGAGATGTCGCGGCCCGTCAGGTTGGCGCGGCGATGAAGGGCAACGGGCACGCACGCCGGTGCTCGCCCAGGATCGGTCGTACTCCGAGTCGTGGGCCGCGTAGCTCGGCGGGGACCGGCTCCGGTCGCGGAGCGGTATCGGGATCGCGACCTGGCGAACGGCCCTTGTCCGGGCCGCGGCGGCACCCTTTCGGCAATCGGGGCAGCAAAGGGCTGGTCGCGGCCACCGTGACCGATTCGACACCGCACCCGTGGGCACGGGCCTGAACAGCGGATGAACAGCGTCCGACGCAGCAATGTCTCGGCATCGAAACGTTGCCGTACTGATCTTCGACGTACTCTCGAAAAAGAAGTATGAGGAGGTCTGCGATGCGCGCTCAGTTCTCCGAGGCGGTGCCCGGTCCCGACGGTTTCGCCGAGTCCATCGCGCGGACGGCGCACGGCGACGTGCGGGGCGTGCGCGAGGGTTCGATTTCCGTCTGGCGCAGCATTCCCTACGCGGCCGCCCCCGCAGGCCCGGCCCGATTCGCCCCGCCGGAGCCCCCGCAGCCTTGGGAGGGAGTGCGCGACTGCACCTCTTTCGGGCAGATCGCGCCGCAGACGATGGGCACCATGGTCCCCATCGACTCCGGCCTGACCATGGGCGAGGACTGTCTTTGGCTCAACGTGTGGTCACCTCGGCCCGAGCGCGCCGATGTCGCCCGCGCCTCGGGAACCGAACCCCGCCCGGTGCTGGTCTGGCTGCACGGCGGCGCGTACTGCCTCGGCACCGCCGCGCAGCAGATCTACGACGGGCGCAGGCTGGCCGCGGCCGGTGACGTCATGGTCGTCGGGGTCAATTATCGGCTCGGCGCACTGGGCTTTCTCGACCTCTCCTCGCTCGGCGACGACTTCGCGCCGAATCTCGGCCTGCACGATCAGATCGCCGCGCTGGAGTGGGTGCGCGACAACATCGCCGCGTTCGGCGGCGATCCCGGCAACGTCACGCTGTTCGGCGAGTCCTCCGGCGCGGGTTGCGTCACCGCGCTGCTCACCGCACCGCGCGCCGCGGGCCTGTTTCACAAGGCGATCGCGCAGAGCCCGCCCGCGACCACGGTGTTCGGACCGGAACGGGCGGCCACGGTGGCGCAGCGGTTCCTCGAGCTGATCGAACTGCCCGCGACCCGGGCGAAAGAACTGCTGGAATGTCCCATCGAGCGGATCGTAGCGGCGGCGGGCGTCCTGCTCGACGAGATCCCGCTGAAGGAGCCGGGCAGGCTGGCGGCCGCGCCGGTGGTCGACGGGGACCTGCTGCCGACCTACCCGATCGACCGGTTCCAGCGCGGGGGATCGCACCGGGTGCCGTTGATCATCGGCACCAACAAGGACGAGGCGTCGCTGTTCCGGCTGCTGCGCTCGCCGATCATGCCGGTGACGCCGGACGCGGTGAACGCGATGCTGCGCGACGTCGCGGCCGGCCACCCGGAGATGTCGGCGGAGCGGATCGCCGAGATCACCTCGGCCTACCCGGATCTGAACAAGGCTCGCGGTGCGTTGGCGATGTCCACCGACGCGGCGTTCCGGATGCCGGCGCACTGGGTGGCCGACGGTCACGCCCAGCACTCGCCGACCTGGATGTACCGCTTCGACTACGCCACCCCGATGCTGCGGGCGGCCCGGGTCGGCGCGGGGCACGCCACCGAACTGCCCTATGTCTTCGGCAATTTCGGCACGCTCAACCTCGACCCCACCTTCTGGCTCGGCGGTCGCAAAGCGGCCATGGAGGTCTCCGGCCGCATGATGCGCCGCTGGCTGGCCTTCGCCGCCCACGGCGTTCCCGCCGCACTCGACGGCTCCAAACACTGGCCGCCGTATCGCCTCGCGGCCCGCGCCACGCTGCTCATCGACAGCATCGATCGAGTGGTCGACGACCCGGACCGGGACCTGCACACCGCCTGGGGCCAGCAAGCCGTCGGCTTCTCCTAGGGGCGCAGTTCGACCCGCCGGTGCCGCCACCGACTTGAACACTGGTGACGGCGCGGTCGGTGGCGCCGGAACCAAGTTCCCCCACGCCGACCCTGCGGATTTGTCGATGACCTCCGGATCTTCGTGCGCGGGGGCGAGCGGAACGCGCCTCAGACGTCGGTCGAGAAGCGAATGCCGCCGTCGGGGATCTCCACGCCCGGCCACACCCGCGCCCCGCGCAGGAGTTCGCAGCGGGCGCCGATGTGCGCGCCGTCGCCGATGACGCCGTCGCGGACGAGTGCGCGCGGGCCGATGCGCGCGCCGAAGCCGATGATGGTGCGCTCGACCGTGGCGCCTGCCTCGATCACCGCGCCGTCGAAGACGACCGCGCCGTCCAGCCGCGCGCCCGCGCCGATCTCGGCGCCGCGCCCGACGACCGTACCGCCGATGAGCACCGCTCCCGGGGCGACGCCCGCGCCGGGGTGCACCAGCGATTCACCGCGCTGACCGGGCAGTGCGGGGGAGGGGGCGATACCGCGGACCAGGTCGGCGGAGCCGCGGACGAAGTCCTCGGGAGTGCCCATGTCGCGCCAGTAGGAAGCGTCGACGTGCCCCTGGAGGCGGGCGCCCTCGGTCAGCAGCGCGGGGAACACCTCGCGCTCCACCGAGACCGGACGACCGGCCGGAATCTTCTCGATGTACTCGCGGCGGAAGACGTAGCATCCGGCGTTGATCTGGTCGGTCGGCGGGTCCTGGGTCTTCTCCAGGAACGCCGTGACCCGGCCGTCCTCGTCGGTGGGCACACAACCGAACGCGCGCGGGTCGCTGACCCGGACCAGATGCAGCGTCACGTCGGCGCGGGTCGACTCGTGGGTGTCGAGCACCGCGCCGAGGTCGGTGCCGCCGAGCACGTCGCCGTTGAACACCATCACGTTGTCCGCGCGCAGCTTGGGCAGCACGTTGCGGATGGCGCCGCCGGTGCCCAGCGGCTCGGTCTCGGTGACGTACTCGATCTCCAGGCCGAGGTCGGAGCCGTCGCCGAAGTGCTCCTCGAACACTTCGGCCTTGAACGACGTGCCCAGCACCACATGGGTGATCCCGGCCTCCGCGATGCGGGCGAGCAGGTGGGTCAGGAACGGCAGTCCGGCCGTCGGCAGCATCGGCTTGGGCGCCGAAAGGGTCAGCGGACGCAACCGCGTGCCCTGTCCGCCGACCAGGATCACCGCGTCGGTGCCTGCATTTCCTGCCATCAAGCTCCCCTGTTCACAAGGTTCGTTTCTCGCCTTGCGCCGCCGGCTACCCGGCGTCGCGCGCCTGTCGGCGCAGGGCAGATCGAACCGCAATCCGCGAGCGGACCGCAAGTCCGGCCCGCAACGCCAGCCGCAGCGGAGCCTGCCACCAGTGCGGATGCCGGTCGGCCTGGAACCGGTAGGCGCTGGCGTGATGGGCGGGCAGCATCACTTCGGGGTGGCGGCCTGCCGCGTGTCCCTTGGCATGGGTCACCTCGGCGTCGGGGACGAACACGTTGTGCCAGCCCGCCTTGCCCATCCGGTCGCCGAAGTCGACGTCCTCCATGTACATGAAGTACCGCGAGTCGAAACCGTCGATCGAGTCGAACGCCGCGCGCCGCACCAGCAGGCACGACCCCGACAGCCAGCCGACGGCCCGCTCGGAGATCTCCTCGTTCTCCTGCCGGTACCGGCGGGTCCACGGGTTGGACTTCCACACCGTGCCCAGGACCGCGTGCCCGGCGCCGTCGAGGAGGCCGGGGACCCGGCGGGCCGACGGGTACACGCTGCCGTCCGGTTCGAGCACCAGGGGCCCGAGCGCACCGGCGCGCGGCCAGCGCTTGGCCGCGGCGAGCAGTTTGTCGATGGAATCGGTGCCCCAGCGGATGTCCGGGTTGGCGATCACGACGAACTCGATGCCCGGATCGAGCTCCGCGACCGCCCGGTTGATCGCGCCGCCGTAGCCGATGTTGCCGCCGGTGCGTAGCAGCCGCACGTGCGAATTGGCCTCGGCGACCAGCTCGGGCACACCGTCCACCGACCCGTTGTCGGCGAGGATCACCTGCGGTTTCTCCGCGGTGGCCCCGGCGAGGGTGGAGATGAAGTGCTCGAGGTGCTCACCCGGCGAGTAGGTCACCGTGACGACGGCCAGGCCCGCGGGCGCGGCGGAATCGGAATCACTCACGGCAGTCAACCCTAGTCGGACCGCCGAGCCAGCGCGTCCCCCAGTGCGGTCCGCCAATCCCGCAGCGGTCTCAGCCCGGCGTCGTTCCAGGCCCGCGGCGACAACACCGAATATCCCGGTCGCCGTGCGGGTCTGGGAAACGCCGACGAGTCACACGGCCGGACGCGCCCGGGATCCGCCCCGACACCCGCGAACACCGCGCGCGCGAGCTCGAACCGACTGGCCCGGCCCGCATTGGTGACGTGCAGCAGCCGCGGCGCGTCCGGCCGTCCCGCGAGTTCCAGCAACGCGGCGGCCAGATCGGCGGCGTAGGTGGGCGAGCCGACCTCGTCCTCGACCACGTCCACGGTGTCGCGTTCCCGCTCCAGCCGCAGCATCGTCGCGACGAAATCGCCACCGCGCCCGGTGTATACCCATGCGGTGCGCACCACGTGCGCGTCCGGGCAGCGGCTGAGCACCGCCTGCTCGCCCGCGAGCTTGGACTCGCCGTAGACGGACGTCGGCCCGGTCACATCGGTGGTGTCGTACGGCCGATCCTGGGTACCTGGAAAGACGTAATCGGTGGACAGATGGATCAGCCGGGCACCGATGTCAGCGCAGACTTCGGCGAGCACGGCCGGTCCCGTGGCGTTGCCCGCGTATGCCGCCTCGGTCTCGGCTTCGGCCTGGTCCACGGCGGTATAGGCGGCGCAGTTGAGCACCACGTCGCCGGGCGCGAGTACCGCGCGCACGGCGAGGGGGTCGGTGATGTCGAGTTCGGCGCGCCCGTAGCCGCTGGCGGCCGGAGCGAGACGCCGCAGTTCCCGGCCCACCTGTCCGTGCGCCCCGGTGACGACGAGGCGGGCGGGCGCGGTGGGATCGGGCGCGGTGGGGTCGGTCACGGGCGCAAGTCTGGCACGCCGCCACATCCACGGTTGCGGCCGTTCGCAATAACCGTTCGTTAGCCTTGAGTCATCGGGGGATCCCGAAACCGGGCGGGGCGAGCAGGAACCGTGGTGGCGGATCAGTTGCGCACGTGTCGCCAGGAGAGGCGAGTTTCGGCGAGAGGATGCACACTTGTCGCGTTGGAGGGGCACATCGGCGTCGCCGCGTCCGGCCGGGTCCGGCGACCGGTCGTTCGGGCCGCTGCGTTCGCTGGCCGCGGCCGCCGCCGTGATCGTGCTGGCGCTTACCGGTTTCGCCTGGCACAGCGTCGACTCGCTGGTCGCCGACATCGAGCGCATCGGCGATCTCGGTCTCGGCGGCAGCCGGGACGGCGCGGTGGACATCCTGCTGGTCGGTGTGGACAGCCGCACCGACGCGCACGGCAATCCCCTGTCGAACGCCGAGCGAGCCATGTTGCACGCCGGCGACGAGATCGGCACCAACACCGACACCATCGTGCTGCTGCGCGTGCCCAACGACGGACGCTCCGCGACCGCGATCTCGATCCCGCGCGACTCCTACGTCAGCATTCCCGGCCTGGGCATGGGCAAGATCAACTCGGCCTACGGCGCGACGAAGGCCAACCAGTTCCAGAAACTCGTCGACCAAGGCGTCGCGCACGCCGACGCGGAGCGGCAGTCCACCCAAGCGGGCAGGCAGGCGCTGATCAAGACGGTCGCCAACCTCACCGGCCTCACCGTCGACCACTACGCCGAGGTGAGCCTGCTCGGCTTCGCGCTGCTCACCGATGCCGTCGGCGGGGTCGAGGTGTGCCTGAAGAATCCGGTCGACGAGTGGATGTCCGGCGCCCGGTTTCCCGCGGGCCGCCAACGCCTGGACGGGCCGCGCGCGCTGAGTTTCGTCCGTCAGCGCCATGATCTGCCCCGCGGCGACCTCGACCGCATCGTGCGCCAGCAGGTGTTCATGGCGCAACTGGTGCAGCAGCTGCTCAGCGCGAAGACGCTGGCCAATCCGGCCAAGTTGCAACAGCTCAGCGAGGCGGTCGGGCGGACGGTCGTGCTCGACGAGGACTGGGACGCGCTGGCGTTCCTGCAACGGCTGAAGGACCTGTCCGGTGGCCAGGTGAAGTTCGAGACCATTCCGGTCGCCGACCTCAACGGTGAGACCAGCAGCGGGGAATCCGTGGTCGAGGTCGAGCCGAAGGCCGTCAAGTCCTATATCGCCTCGCTGGTGGGCGACGCGACGGTCACGCGGAACGCCGAGCCGGGCTTCGATCCGGCGACGGTCACCGTCAGCGTCTACAACGCAGGCGGCATCGGCGGACTCGCGGCCGAGGTGGCGCAGACGCTGAGCGCCAAGGGATTCCGGCAGGGCGTGGTGACCAACTACACCGGCAACCGCGTCACCAGCAGTCGCGTGCTCGCCGCGGACACCTCGAGCCCGAAGGCGCAGGCGGTGGCCAAGGCGCTGGGCGGGCTGTCGGTACTCGCGGATCCGGCGCTGTCCCCGGATTCGGTGAGCGTCGTGCTGGCGAGCGACTATTCTGGTCCGGGCTCGTCGGCGAGCCGGGTGTTCGACCTGTCCGGAACGTCGACTTCCGCCACACCAGTCCCACCCGCTCCACCGATCGACGCAGGCCAGAACGGACCGAAATGCGTGAACTGAACCATGCGTGACATCGACCAGGTACACACTCTCACCGAAGCGGTACTCGATCCCATCCTCGCCCGCGAACCCGCGGGTCCGCGCGTCACCTATTACGACGACGCCACCGGGGCGCGGATCGAACTGTCCGGCGCGACGCTGGCGAACTGGGCGGCCAAGACCGCCAATCTGATTCGCGACGAGTTCGGTCTGAGTCCCGGCGCCCGTGTCGCCGTCCTGCTCCCGGCGCACTGGCAGACCGCCGCTGTGCTGCTGGGCTGCTGGTGGGCGGGCACCGAGGTGGTGCTGCACCCGGACGAGGACGCCGATCTGGCGCTGGTGACCCCGGATCGCCTGGACGACGCCGACGGCGGGGGTGAGATCGCCGCGCTGTCGCTGGACGCCATGGGCGCCCCGGTGCGCGACCTGCCGGTGGGCGTCACCGATTTCGCCACCTCGGTGCGCGTGCACGGCGACCAGTTCCTGCCCCGCGGCGCCGGTGTCGCGCTGGATGGCATGCCGGTCGCCGAAGTGCTCGCCGAGGCGCGGAAATCGGCTATGCGCCAGGGCTTCGCCGAGGGTGACCGGGTGCTGTCCAGCACGCCGTGGGACACGCCTGCCGAACTGATCGACGGATATCTCGCGGTGCTCGCCGCGGGCGCCTCGCTGGTGCAGGTGGTCAACCCCGATCCGGCGCTGCGCGACCGGCGCATCGCGTCGGAACGGGTGACCGCGCAGCGCGGATGAGGGATGTCCGAAAGCCGCGGCCACCATTCGGAGGCGGCTCCTACCACGGTATAAGCGCCGCATCCGACCTGAGGACGTTCCAGAAGCCCGCGGCGTTCCGTACGGTGGTGTCATCGCACGACGACGGGGTTGCACTATGAAGCCGCATTATTGGTTCCGCTGGTTGTCGGTGCAGGGCGCGCCTCGTCTCGCCCTGCGTCTGCAGGCACGCCGCGGTGACCCGTTCGCCGAATTGATGGGCGGTCCCGCAGGCTTCGACGATCCCTACCCGCTGATCGAGCGGTTGCGCGGGCAGGGCAGGCTGCTGCGCACCTCGATCGCCTGGGCGACCTTCGATCACGAGCTGTGCCGTTCCATCCTGCGCGACAGCCGTTTCGGCGTGCGCACCACCGAGAGCTTCAACATCCCCAAGCCGCTGCAGAAGCTGGCCGAGCGGTTTCCGTTGCCGCCGAATCCGGTCGAGCCGCCGTCGATGCTGGTGATCGATCCGCCCGAACACACGCGGATGCGCAAACCGGTCGCCTCGGCGTTCACCCCGCGCGCGATCCGCAGACTGCGCGACCGCGTCGAGTCGGTCACCGAGGAACTGCTGGTCGCCCTGCCCGCCCACGGTTCGGCGGATCTGATCGAGCAGTTCGCCGCCCAGGTGCCGATCGCGATCATCTCCGAGATGCTCGGCTTCCCCGACGAGGACAAGGCGATGTTCCTCGACTGGGGCGATCAGATGACACCGCTGCTCGACGTCGGCATCCCTTGGCGCGCACACCGTAGGGCACTGCTCGCGATGGAGCTGATGAACGACTATCTCGGGCGGCACATCGAGCGGTTGCGCCGCGAACCGGGCGAGGACATTCTCAGCAGCCTGGTCACCGCGGGCGAACTGGACACCGACGCGCTCAAGGCCACCGCGAGCCTGCTCATGGGGGCGGGCTTCGAGACGACCGTCAACCTGATCGGCAACGGCGTCGCGCAACTACTGGCCCATCCGGATCAGCTGGAGCGGCTGCGCGAGGAGCCGCAGCTGTGGCCAAACGCCGTCGAGGAGATCCTGCGCTTCGACTCCCCGGTGCAGACCACCGCGCGGACCGCGCTCACCGATGTGGAGATCGACGGCATCCGGTTGCGCCAGGGCAGCACGGTGGTGCTGTCGCTGGCAGGCGCGAACCGCGACCCCGCCGTGTTCGCCGATCCACAACGGTTCGACATCGGCCGCGACAACGCCAAGGACCATCTGTCCTTCAGCAGCGGCGTGCACGTCTGCCTCGGAGCCAGCCTGGCCAGGATGGAAGGCGTCTACGCGCTGCAGGCCCTGTTCGAGCGGTTCCCCGGTCTGCGGCTGGACGGTACGCCGAAGCGGCGCGCGCTGTTCACCCTGCACGGCTACGAGCGGATGCCGGTGCGCCTCGATCAGCGCGCGCCCACGCCGGAGCCGGTCTGATCAGCTGGTCGTGGACTTCCACACATAGCGGGTCTTCGGCCGCCCCGCCCTGCCGTAGTCCGAGCGCCGCAGGACCAAACCGTCGTCGGCCAGTTTCTCCAGATAGCGCCAGGCGGTGATACGCGAGACGCCGATCGAGGTCGCGGTGTCCGCGGCCGTCACGCCCTCGGCCTCGGCGGCGCGCACGGCGCGGGAGATCTCGTCGAGGGTTTGCGGCGCGACGCCCTTGGGTGTCGCGGCGCGCTGGTCGGGAGTGCGCAGCGCGCTCAACGCACGGTCGATGTCGTGCTGGGAGATGGCGCTTTCGCCGGCGGGAAGCGCGGTGCGGAACTCGCGGTACCGGTCCAGCTTGTCGCGGAACGCCGCGAAGGTGAACGGCTTCAGCAGATACAACACCACGCCGTGCGACACGGCGGTGCGCACCATGGCCAGATCCCGCGCGGAGGTGATGGCGATGACGTCCGGGCGCGGCGCCAACCCGGTCAGCGCGGCGGCGACGTCGAGGCCGCTCGCGTCGGGCAGGCCGATGTCCATCAGCACCAGGTCGATCGGCGTGCCCTCCGCCGCGGCGTCGGCCGCCGCGCGCATCGCCTCACGTCCGGTATGGGCGACACCGACGGGCGTGAATCCGGCGATGCGCTCCACGTAGGCGCGGTGCGCCTCGGCGATCAGCGGCTCGTCCTCGACGATAAGCACACGGATCATCGTGCTTCCTTTCGTGGAATCGTCACGGTCACCGCGCTTTCGGGATCCCGTTGCGTGCGGATGCTTCCCCCGTGGCGGGCCACCAGACGGTGGACCAGTGCGAGACCCAGCCCGTGGTGGTCGGCTTTGGTCGAATAGCCGCGCTGGGACGCGCGCGCGAACATCTCCGCCGACATGCCCGGGCCGCTGTCGGCGATCCGGATGTAGAGCACCGACTCCTCCCGGGCGTCCACCCGCTGGTGGCGCAGGGTGACTTCCACCCAGCCGGACGCGCTGCCCGCCGCGGCATCGATCGCGTTGTCGACGAGATTGCCGACGAGCGTGACCGTTTCGTGCGGGGACAGCGGGTCCACCGAGTCCAGCGCGGTGTCGTCGGTGATCGTCAGCTCGATGCCGCGTTCGGCCGCCTGGTTCACCTTGCCCAGCAGCAAGGCGGCCAGGGCGGGCGCGCCCACCGCGGCGAACAGCCGATCGATCAGCGCCTGCGACAGCTCGAGCTCCGCCGTGGCGAACTCGACGGCCTCCTGGTGGCGGCCCAGTTCGACCATGGTGACCACGGTGTGCAGCCGGTTGGCGGACTCGTGCGCGTGTGCCTGCAACGACTCGGCGAAGCCGCGCACGGAATCGAGTTCGCCCATCACCGACTGCAATTCGGTGTGATCGCGGATGGTCATCACCGTGCCGATCGGCCTGCCCTCCCACTCCACGGTGTCCTGGTTGACCAGCAGGATCCGGTCGGTGGTCACGTGCATCTCGTCGCGCACGGTGCCCCAGCTCATCCGCTGCAGCGACAGCGGGAGGTCGCTGCGGCGCACCTCGCCGGGGGGCAGGTCGAGCAGGCGGCGCGCTTCGTCGTTGACCACCTCGGCATCCTCGCCGGAGGCCCCGAACACGACCAGTCCCTCGCGCACCGAGTGCAGCACGGCGTCGTGATGTTCGTACATCGCGCGCAGCTCGTCGGGCGCCAAGCCGTGGGTCTGCCGTCGCAGTCTGCGGCTGAGCAGGAACGATCCTCCGGCGGCAAGCAGGAGACCGGCTCCCGCGACGCCGAAGATCACCGAGAGCTGGGTGGCCACCTGGTCGCTGATCTTCGCGCGGGTCACGCCCGCGGAGACCAGAGCCACGATCCGTCCGTTGTCGTGGACGGGGGTGACCGCCCGGATGGAGGGGCCGAGGGTGCCGGTGAAGGTCTCGGTGAAGGTCTCACCGGCCAGCGCGCGATCGATGGTGCCGCTGAACGGCCGCCCGATCATCGCCGGATTGGGGTGGGTGTAGCGCGTCCGGTCCGGCGCCATCACCACGATGAAATCCATGCCGGTCTCGAGCCGGATCTCCTCGGTCACCGGCTGCAACAGCGCCGTCGGGTCCGCGCTGCGGACCGCCTCGATGGTGGAGGGCGCGTCGGCCACGCTCACCGCGACGTCGGTGACCTCCCTGGTGGTGGTGACGTCGCTGTCGTGCCTGGCGTCCAGCACCGCGAGCACCACGCCGATCGCGATCATCACCGCGAGTACGACCAACTGGAAGACGAATGCCTGACCGGCGAGGGAGAGCCGACCGCGTCTCACAAGCTCTTCCTCCGCTGAACGTAATGCACCAAACAGTGACCGGCATCACCCGGCCGACCATCATTCTGCCTGGGGTGCGTGAGCCACCTCACTTCGGTACCTCTCGAAGGGAAATCCTCGCAATGAGCGACTCGACTCGAACGCGGCGCGACCGCACCCATTGGCTGTATCTGGCCGTCATCGTGGCGGTGGTCGCGGGCGTCCTCGTCGGCTGGCTGGCGCCCGGCGTCGCGCAGTCGTTCGCCCCATTGGGGACCATCTTCGTCAACCTCATCAAGATGATGATCGCTCCCGTCATCTTCTGCACCATCGTGCTCGGGATCGGCTCGGTGCGCGCGGCGGCCACCGTCGGCAAGGTCGGCGGGCTGGCCATCGGCTACTTCCTGGTCATGTCGACGATCGCGCTCGGGATCGGCCTCGTCGTCGGCAATCTGCTGCAACCGGGCACGGGACTGAACATCGCCAAGTCGACCAAAGCCGGTCACGACCTGGCCGACACCGCGCACAGCGCGGGCGGCACCTGGGAATTCCTCCAGAACATCGTCCCGTCGACGCTGCTGTCCTCGCTCACCACCGGCAATGTGCTGCAGGCGCTGTTCGTCGCGCTGCTGGTCGGTTTCGCGGTCCAGGCCATGGGCACGGCGGGTGAGCCGATCGTGCGCGGCGTGGCGCTGCTGCAGAAACTGGTGTTCCGGATCCTGGTGATGATCCTGTGGCTGGCGCCGATCGGCGCGTTCGGCGCGATCGCGAACGTGGTCGGCAAGACCGGCCTGGACGCGGTGGTGAAGCTGGGCACGCTGATGCTCGCGTTCTACCTCACCTGCCTGGTGTTCGTTTTCGGCGTGCTCGGCGTGCTGCTGTGGAGCGTCTCACGCGTGTCGATCTTCAAGCTGGTCCGCTACCTGGCGCGGGAGTACCTGCTGATCGTCGCGACCTCGTCGTCGGAATCGGCGCTGCCACGGCTGATCGCCAAGATGGACCATCTGGGCGTGGAGCGCACCACCGTGGGCGTCGTCGTGCCGACCGGATACTCGTTCAACCTCGACGGCACCGCCATCTACCTGACCATGGCGTCGTTGTTCATCGCCGAGGCCATGGGCAAGCCGCTGTCCATCGGCGAACAGCTGGGACTGCTGCTGTTCATGATCGTCGCGTCCAAGGGCGCGGCGGGCGTCACCGGCGCGGGCCTGGCCACCCTGGCGGGCGGGTTGCAGAGCCATCGCCCCGAACTCCTCGACGGCGTCGGCTTGATCGTCGGCATCGACCGCTTCATGTCCGAGGCGCGGGCGCTGACCAATTTCTCCGGCAACGCGGTCGCCACGGTGCTGATCGGCACCTGGACCAAGACGGTCGACGTGGACCGGGTGCGCGAGGTGCTCGATCGCGAGTTGCCCTTCGACGAGCGGACCATGGTCGACGACGACCATGGGACGCAGGGCGTACCGCTGACGCAGGAGGCCGAGACCATAGACCTGGTCAAGGCATAAAGCGCAGCCGGACGAAGCCCGTCCGCGCCGGGCGGAACTCCGCCCGGGGCAGCGGGCCGGACGGTGAACGACGAAGGGCCCGCAAGATCTGCGGGCCCTTCGTGGCGCCCGGGCTCAGGCTGCCCACTTCTCCGGGTGGAGGTGGTGCTGGGTGAGGGCGGTCGCGTGGCCGTGCCCGAAGCCGTGCTCGGTCTTCAGCCACTCGACGAGTTCTTTGTGCGAGGTCAGTCCGCTGTCGCGCATGGCGGTTTTCCACTCCTCGATTGCGCGGCCGTACTTGGCCTCGATGGAGGGGAAGTAGGACGCGGGGCCGTGCGGCTTGGTCGCCATGGTCGATCTCCTTGCTGGTCGTGCGTTCCATGGAGATGACGAAGCGAACCTCCGAAACTCGTCGGCGGTCCCGCCCATGGGTCCGGATCACCGATCGGCCGGGTTCCGGTACGGCTCCGCTCGGCGTGTCGGCGGCGCGGTGGTGGTGTCGGCGAGCAAGTCGGAGGTCGGTCGGGCGGTAGCGTGGGGATATGGCTGATGTGGTGGTGGTCGGCTCCGGACCGAACGGGCTCGCCGCAGCGGTGATCCTGGCAAGGGCAGGGCTCGCGGTGGAGGTCTACGAGGCCGAGGCGACGGCTGGGGGTGGGTCTCGCACGGCCGAGCTGACCTTGCCCGGCTACCGGCACGACGTGTGCGCTGGCGCGCATCCGATGGCGGTGGCCTCACCGTTGTTCCGGGCGTTCGACCTGTCCGCGCACGGCGTGGAACTGCTCGCGCCGGAGGTCTCCTACGCACATCCGCTCGACGGGGGTGTGGCCGGACTGGCCTGGCGGGACCTGGAACGGACGGTCGAATCCCTCGGTCCCGACGGCCGGGCGTGGCGCAAGTTGTTCGCGCCGCTGGTGCGGCACTGGGCGGACGTGGTCGACGTCGCGATGTCGGATCTGCGGCGCATCCCCTCCGGGCTCGCGACCGCGATCCGTTTCGGCATGCGCACCTTGGAGCAGGGCTCGCCGCTGTGGGATATCAGGTTTCGCGAACAGGTCGCGCCGGCCCTGCTGACCGGCATCGCCACCCATGCGATCATCCCGCCGCGCGCCATCACGGCCGCGGGCGCTGCGTTGATGCTCGGCACGCTGGCCCATGTCGACGGCTGGGTGATTCCGCGCGGCGGCAGTCAGGCGATTCCCGACGCGCTCATCGCCGAACTCGAACGTCTCGGCGGCCGGGTGCACACCGGGCGCCGGATCGACTCGCTCGAGGAGTTCACAGGCGCTCGCGCCGTTCTGCTCGACCTCGCCCCTGCCGAACTGCTGCGTATCGCCGAGCACCGGTTGCCCGCGCGATACGCGAAGCGGCTGCGCCGTTTCCGTTACGGCGGCGCGGCCTGCAAGATCGACTTCGCGCTCTCCGGACCGGTGCCGTGGCAGGCCCAGGGCTGCGCGCTGGCCGGGACGGTGCACGTCATCGGCACCCGCGCCGAGGCCATGGCGGCCGAGCACGCCGTGGCCATGGGGCGGCACGCCGAACGGCCCTACGTGTTGTCCATCCAGCCCGGCGTGGTCGACCCCACCCGCGCGCCCGCGGGCGGCCACACCTTCTACACCTACGCCCACGTGCCCAACGGCTCCACCCGCGACGTCAGCGCGGAAGTGATCGCTCAGGTGGAGCGATTCGCACCGGGCTTCCGGGATCTGATCGTCGCCGAGAACGTGATCACCGCCGCCGAAATGCCCGCGCACAACGCCAACTACATCGGCGGCGACATCTCCGCGGGCGCGATGACGCTGCGCCAGTTCGCCTTCCGTCCCGCACCGCGCTGGAATCCCTACGCCACACCGATTCCCGGTGTCTATCTGTGCTCGTCGGCCACCCCGCCCGGCCCCGGTGTGCACGGCATGAGCGGGCTGCACGCGGCCCGCCACGTCTTGCGCGACCGCTTCGACATCCGCACCGATCCCCTCGACCTCCTACGCACCCCCGCTGTCCAGCGCCGCTGAGTACGTGCGCCTCGCACGGCTCGCGAGCCGTGCGAGGCAACGCCGGACTAGCCCTTGGCGGGTTCGGTGCGGTAGAGGTCGGGTTCGAGGTAGATGACGCGCGCCGCCGGGACCGCCGCGCGGACGCGGGACTCGGCGTCATCGATGGCGCCCGCGATCGCCGCGAGGTCCAGACCGGGAACTACGCCGATCTTCGCCGCCACGAGCAGTTCCTCCGGGCCTAGGTACTGGGTCTTCAGATGGATCACTCGGTCGATGCGGGTGTCATCGACCAGGTTGGCGCGGATCTTCCGGTTCTCCTCCGGAGTGGCACCCTCACCGATCAAAAGGCTTTGCATCTCGATGATCAACACGACGGCGATGACGCCGAGCAGCCCACCGATGGCCAGCGTGCCGACGCCGTCCCAGATCGGGTCGTGGGTGATCATGGTCAGGCCGACGCCCGAGAGCGCCAGGATCAGGCCGACCAGCGCGCCGGTGTCCTCCAGCAGCACCACCGGAAGTTCCGGGCTGCGCGAATTGCGGATGAACTGCCACCAGCTTGCGTCACCTTTCAGCGGCGTGGACTCGCGCACCGCCGTGGTGAAGCTGTAGACCTCCAAGGCGATCGCGATCACCAGGATGACGACCGCCACGATCGGCGAGGTCAGCTCCTCCGGGTGCTGGATCTTGTGGATGCCCTCGTAGATGGCGTAACCGGAGCCGAGGGTGAACAGCACCAGCGCCACGATGAACGAGTAGAAGTAGCGGTTGCGCGCGTACCCGAACGGGTGCAACTCGGTCGCTTCCTTCGCGGCGCGGCGCTGCCCCAGCAGCAGCAGTCCCTGGTTGCCCGTGTCGGCCACGGAGTGCACGGCCTCGGCGAGCATCGACCCCGAGCCGGTGATCGCCGCACCGACGAACTTCGCCGCGGCGATCCCCGCATTCGCGGTCAACGCCGCGATGATCGCCTTCTTGCCACCGCCAGCAGACATGGAAGCATGTCCTCTCTGTTTTCAGTGATACTCGCGAACAGCCTAGGGCACCTACGGCCGGGTGTTCCGGATCGGTCAGCAGCCGGCGCCCACGCACGCGCAGAACAGCTGGACCTGCCCGTCCACCGCCTGCGCGCGGATATCGGTGTCGGCGGCGGAAATCCACGCCGCGCCACCCCGGCCGAGTTCCAGCGACGAGCCGTTCTGGAACAGGCGCACCGTACCCGCCGTGCACAGCACGATCCCGGGCCCCGCCGCGGTCAGCGGCACTCGCGCGGAACCGGCGACCAAGTCGAATCGGCGCAGCGCGAACTCGGGGGCGGGCGTGCGATAGCGCACCGATCCGTCGCCGCCGGGTTCCGGCAGCACAACGGGCAGGTCGATCGGCTCGAAATCCAGTACGCGCAACAGTTCCGGCACGTCGACGTGTTTGGGGGTGAGACCGCCGCGCAGCACGTTGTCGGAGTTGGCCATGATCTCCACGCCCAGCCCGCGCAGGTAGGCGTGCAGATTCCCGGCCGCGAGGAACAACCCCTGACCCGGCTCCAAGGTCACCCGGTTCAGCAGCAGCGCCGCCAGCACGCCCGCGTCGCCGGGGTATGCCTCGGCCAGTTCGAGGGTGGTGCGCGCCTCGTTCGTGAACTCGCGTGTGCCTTTGCCGGACAGGTACCGCACGCAGCCGTCGAGCACCGCGGGCAGCAACGTGTGCAGCACGTGCTGCGGCAGCGTGATCCAGGTGGTGAACAAGGTGCGCAGGCCCGCCGAATCCGGCTGGGCGGCGAGGAGTTCGCAGTAGGAGCGCAACTCCTCCACCGCGAGCGCGCGCAGCAACGCGACCGTGCGGTGCGGCTCGCGGAAGCCGGCCAGCGCCTCGAACCGCTCCAGCGCGACGACCAGCTCGGGCTTGTGGCTCTCGTCGCGGTAGTTGCGCAGCGGGGAGTCCAAGGGCACCTTCGCCCGGTTCTCCCGGTCGAAGCCCGCGCGCGCCTGCTCCGTACTCGGGTGCGCCTGCAGCGACAGCGGCTCCTCGGCGGCGAGGATCTTGAGCAGGAACGGCAGCCGTCCGTCGAAATCCGCGGCGGCGGAGCCCAGTTCCCGGTCCGGGTCGGCGGCGACCAGCTCCAGCAGCGAGGTGCTGCGGTCACCGATCTTCACGTACGCCGGGTCGGCGGGGTGGGCGCCGAACCACAATTCGGCCTCCGGATGCGCCGAGGGGACCGGTCTTCCGCACAGCTGAGCCAGCGCGGTGCGCGAGCCCCAGGCATACGAGCGCAGCGCACCAACGAGTTCGTGCACTAGAAGCTTCCCCCGTACTGCCCCTGGCTGTCGGAAGCGGTGGTGCGCGAACCGATCAGCCGCAGGTAGGCGGCGGCCATCTCCAGTCGCAGCGCGAGCACCGCGAGCTGTTCGAGTTCGGTGCTGTCGGCCTGCGCGGATTCTTCGGCCCTCGACTGCGCGGGCGCGGCGGGATCGGTCATGCCGGTGTGCAGCAGGTCGACGTCGGCGTTCACCAGATCGGCGTCCACCAGGTTCGATCCCTCGGCGCCGAAGACCGCGATGCGGCGGCGCGCTGCCGCTCGATCGCGATCGGCGCTGAGCACGAACACCCGGATGCGTTCCACCGGCGCGGGGCCGTCGAGTTCCTCGTCGTGGAACAGTGGATCGAAGTCTGGCGCGGATTCGCCTGCCGCCTCGGCCATCCGGGTCCGCGCGGCGACGGCCTCGGCCAGATCCACCGCGGTGGCCACCTTGCCCGCGGATTGCAGCAGCACTTCGGCGCCGTGCTCGGCCAGCTCGGCGGCGGCCGGTGAATCGCCCGCGAGCACGATGCCCCGCTGCTGCATGCGCGCGGCCAGCGTCTTGGCGGGGTTGTGGAAGACCTCGTTGTGCGGGCCGTCGCGCAGCGCCTCCGCGTCCAGCACGTCGGCAAGGTGGGTGAGCTCGGGTACGGCGGCGCCGGTGCGCTGGGGGTCGACCGCGCGCAGCACCGCGATTCCGGCGGCCAGGAAGCGCAGCAGGCGGTTGTGCCCGAGGACTTGGACCCTGGGCTCCAGCACGGCGGCGCGTCCGGCGGCGGCGGCGCGCAGCGGCCCTTCGTGCGGCGCGGCGACGACCACCTCGGCGCCGCGGCGCAGGGCTCGATCGACGGCGTCGGTGAGGCGCGGATCACCCGCGTCGTCGCCGGAGACCAGGACGACGTCCAGCGGCCCCACCCACGGGGGAAGGGCGGCGGCAGGCACGACGGGTAGGCCCGCACGGTCGCCGAGCGCGGCCACGAGCAGTCCGGCGGCCCGTGCGGCACGTCCGGCGCCGGCTACCAGCACCACGCTGCGTGGTCGCAGATCGGCTAGTCGAGCGAGCGCCTCCTCACCGACGGCCGCCGCGGTAGCGCGCACCTGGGCGCCGCCGGAAGCGGCCGAGCGAAGGGCGCCGCCTGCGTCGGCGGCCTCGAGTGAAGCGGCATCGTCGAGGTCGAGCACCGGTGTTCCAGCGATCATCGGGCGTCCCACCTCCCCTCATCGCGCTGTGTCTTTTCCGCCCCCGCGCCCATTCGGTCCAGCTGCCACACCGAGACCGAGTCGGGCGAATCCAAGGCCTGTGATTCCACTATTCCAGTCAGGAGCGCACGATGCTCAGGATCTCGGTCACGAGTGCGTCTACTTCCTCCGCCGACCGGGCCTCCACGTTCAGCCGTAGCAATGGCTCGGTATTCGACGCGCGCAGGTTGAACCAGGCGTTGTCGGCCAGCTGCACGGTCACCCCGTCCAGCCGGTCCACCGAGTGCGCCCGGCCCGCGAAGGCCTCTACCACGGCCATCGTGCGCTCCTTCGCGTCGGCGACGGTGGAATTGATCTCGCCGGAGGCCGCGTAACTGGCGTACGAGGCCATCAGATCCGACATCGGCCGGTCTTTCTCGCCGAGCGCGGCCAGCACGTGCAGCGCCGCGAGCATCCCGGAGTCGGCGCCCCAGAAGTCGCGGAAGTAGTAGTGCGCGGAGTGCTCGCCGCCGAATACCGCTCCGGTGGCGGCCATCTCCTGCTTGATGAACGAGTGACCGACCCGGGTGCGCACCGGCGTTCCGCCCAGCTCGTGCACCAGTTCCGGCACCGCGCGGGAGGTGATCAGGTTGTGGATGATCACCGCGCCCGGCTCTTTGGCCAGCTCGCGCTCGGCGACCAGGGCGGTGATCGCCGACGGCGACACCGGGTCGCCGTGCTCGTCGACCACGAAGCAGCGATCGGCGTCGCCGTCGAAGGCCAGGCCGATGTCCGCGCCGGATTCGCGGACCAGCTTCTGCAGGTCCACCAGGTTCGCGGGGTCGAGCGGGTTGGCCTCGTGGTTCGGGAAGCTGCCGTCCAGCTCGAAATACAGCGGCACGACCGTCACCTGGGGCAGGGTGCCCAGCACCGCGGGCACCGTGTGCCCGCCCATGCCGTTGCCCGCGTCCACCGCGATCGTGAGCGGGCGCATGCCACCGAGATCGACCAACCCGCGCAAGAAGTCCGCGTACTCGGCGAGCAGGTCCAGTTCGGTCGCCGCTCCGCGCGAGCCTCCGTACACGGGCACGCCCTCGATCAGCTCGCTCTTGATGGTGGCCAGACCGGTGTCCTGCCCGACCGGAAGGGCTTTGGCGCGGCACAGCTTGATGCCGTTGTAGCGGGCCGGGTTGTGGCTGGCGGTGAACATGGCGCCCGGGCAGTCCAGGTGGCCGGAGGCGAAGTACAGCTGGTCGGTCGAGGCCAAGCCGATGTGCACCACGTCGAGGCCCTGGCCGAGCGCGCCGTCGGCGAAGGCGGCCGACAGCTCGGGCGAGGAGTCCCGCATGTCGTGTCCGATGACGATCCGGCTCGCGCCCTCGGCGCGCATCAGCCGGGCGAAGGACGCGCCGACATCCCTGACGAATTCCGCGTCGATCTGATCACCGACCACGCCGCGAACGTCGTAAGCCTTGATCACCGCGTTCACGAATTCGGCAGAGCGGGCGACTGTCATGCCCAACACCCTAGTGGTTGTGCCGGACGGGTCCGACATCGTCCCGGTCGATCAGGACGGTGGGTCGGGCAGGACGCGCAGATGGCCCCGGCGGCCCGTTCGCGTGGTTCGCGGCGGCGGGGGAGCGTAGTCGTGGTAGCCGCGCTGCTCGCGCTCCGGGGGGCGGCGGCGCAGCCCGGCTTCCCGCACCGCCTCGGCGAGCGCGGTCAGATCATCGTCGTCCGGTGTGCTGGAGGAGAATCCACCTTCGTGGCGAACCAGCTCCCAGCCCTTCGGAGCGGTGATTCGTGAGCCGTGCGTTTCGCAGAGATCCCAGGAGTGCGGTTCGGCGACCGTCGCGAGTGGCCCGACCACCGCCGTGGAGTCCGAGTACACATAGGTGAGCGTCGCGACGGCCGGATTCTTGCAGCCTGGTCGGCAGCAACGACGCATGGGAATCACGCCGATGAGAGTAACCCCCCTGGCGCGCCGATGGGGACAGACACGCTTGAAGAATCTCGGTCCGTGCGTCGCGAAACGAGGGCAGCACGCGATGCCGCCGGGTGCGCGGAGCCTCCGGCGGTGTTCTGGACGACCTACCCGGACGCGCGGACAACGGTCTCCCACGGGCAGGCCCGGGGGACGTGTGCGGCGCGAACGGTTCGTCGCGAAGTGGGAGTAGCGGGATACCCAGCCGGGAGCGACCTACACGTGCTCTCCGGCGTCCTGCCCCGCAACGGCATTCGAGGACCGCCGCCGCGTGGATGGGTGCGACTTACTCGGCTTCCGGATCGATCACGTCCGGGTCGACGCCGAGATAGGTCGCGACCTGTTGGACCAGCACTTCGCGTAGGAGATCCACCAGATCGTCGGGATCGCTGGCGCGCAGCTCGAGCGGCTTGCGGAACAGCACCACCCGCGCCCGGGTCGCCGCACCGTGCCGGTCAACGCCCGCCGGGATGAGCCTGGAGAGGGGAACCGGGCCGTCGGCGACCACCTCGTCCGGCCAGGTGACCGAATCCGGGTGCAGCGGACGGATCTTCGGGACGTCGTCGACCGCGATGTCGAGTTTGGTGAGCCGGTCGTGCCAGCGGGTGTCCAGTGGTGCGAACGCCTCCAGCACCAGCCGGTCGAATTTCTGACCTCGGGTCCGCCAGGCGGGCACGGTGGGCGGCAGCATCGGCCCGCGGACCCCGCGGCCGCGGCGTATCACCGACCGTGCGGTCGGCGGTCGACGCTTACGGGAACGTGCCATGACACAAAATCTAGGCCAGCCGGCTCCGGCGGTCCGCATCGAGGCGGTGGAGAACTGTCCGGTCGTGTCGCGCGTGCCCGGAGCGCCCTGGTGGCGGGCCGCTCCGGGCACGGCTGGGTCTATCAGGTCTATCAGGTCTATCGGGTCTGTCAGCCGATGCCGCGCTTGAGGCGGCGGCGCTCCCGCTCGGAGAGGCCGCCCCAGATGCCGAAGCGCTCATCGTGCGCGAGCGCGTAATCCAAGCACTCGTCACGTACCTCGCAGCCCATGCAGATCCGTTTGGCCTCACGGGTGGAGCCGCCCTTCTCGGGGAAGAACGCCTCCGGATCGGTTTGCGCGCACAGTGCGCGCTCCTGCCACTGCTCCTCGATGGACTCGAACATCTCGTCGAAGCCGGTCACGACCAGGTTGAGCCGGGGCGCCGTGACTCCGTCACCCCCCTCTTGGTCGTTCCAGCCGCCGTTGTCTGCGCAGACGCCACGTGCTGCGCCTGCTGTGGAATCGGTCGGCGAGACCATCTCGTTGGCCACGCTCCGCCTCCTCACTGTGTGTTAGCGCAGAATGATTCTTTCCGTCGGACCAACACTCGCACCGACGGCCATACCCCGCGACGTTGTCCCGCGGACGTCCCCGAGCTTGTCATACCGATGCGAACATCTGTTCGAAAAGCGGTTCGCGCGTGGAACTCTCGCGCGAACCCGGAATGACATGTCTGTGATTAGACACGCCGGACGCGGCGATGGTCAAGCCGCCGTCGCTATTCCGTTACTATCCGCAGCCCCATTCCGAGCTGATCTTGTGATGTGCAATAGCAAATAAACAGCAAATTTGCCGCGAACGGGAGCCGCCACGCCAGCGCATAGGCTGTGCGGATGTGACTGGACAACAAGCGGACGCCACGCCCGCCAACGGGCCCCGCATCGCCGTGCTGGTCGGCGGGGTCGGTGGCGCGCGTTTCCTACAGGGCGTCCGGGAACTGCTGCCCGAGGCGGACGTTTCCGCGATCGTGAACGTCGGTGACGACGTGTGGATGCACGGCCTCCGGATCTGCCCCGACCTCGATACCTGCATGTATACCCTCGGCGGCGGAATCGATACCGAGCGGGGGTGGGGCCGGGTCGGCGAAACCTGGCACGCCAAGGAGGAGCTCGCGAAATATCACGCACAGCCGGACTGGTTCGGCTTGGGTGACCGGGATATCGCCACGCATCTGATCCGCACCGAAATGTTGCGTGCCGGGTACCGGCTCTCGGCGGTCACCGAGGCGCTGTGCAACCGGTGGCAGCCGGGCGTGAAACTGATCCCGGCAACCGACGATCGCTGTGAAACGCATGTCGTTGTGACCGATCCGGACAACCCTGGCGAACGGCGCGCGATCCATTTTCAAGAGTGGTGGGTTCGCTACCGGGCGAACATCGACACCCACGGATTCGCCACAATTGGCGCCGATGAAGCCAAACCGGCGCCAAATGTGATCGATCTCATAGAATCCGCCGATGTGGTTCTCCTCGCGCCGTCGAACCCCGTTGTGAGCATCGGCGCCATCCTGGCCGTGCCCGGAATCCGCGGCGCGCTGCGCACCACCGCGGCCAAGGTGATCGGCGTTTCCGGCGTGATCGACGGCAAGCCGCTGCGCGGTATGGCCGACGAGTGCCTGTCGGTGATCGGAGTGGAGACCACGGCCGAGGCGATCGGCCGGTACTACGGCGCCCGCTCGGCCACCGGCATCCTGGATGGCTGGCTGATCCACAGCACCGACACCGCCGACGTGCCCGGGGTGGAAGTGCGTAGCGTGCCCTTGCTGATGACCGATCCGCCGACCACCGCCGAAATGGTGCGTCAGGCGCTGGATCTCGCCGGAGTCGCCCTGTGACCACACCGACCGATCACGCGGCCGACGAGCTGCGCATCCTGCCCGTCACCGGGCTGCCCGAATTCCGCCCGGGCGACGACCTCGCCGAGCACATCGCGCGGTGCGCGCCGTGGCTGGCCGACGGTGACGTGCTCGTGGTCACCAGCAAGATCGTCGCCAAGGTCGAGGGGCGCATCGTGGAAGCGCCGCTGGACCCCGAGGAGCGCGACGCCGCCCGGCGCAGGCTCATCGATCAGGAGGCGGTGCGGGTGCTCGCCCGTAAAGGCCGCACCTTGATCACCGAGAACAAACTCGGGATCGTGCAGGCTGCCTCCGGTGTCGACGGCTCGAACGTCGAGCGAGGCGAGCTCGTCCTGCTGCCCACCGACCCGGATGCCAGCGCCAAGGCGCTGCGCGCCGCGCTCGCCGAACGCTTGGGCGTGACGGTCGCGGTGGTCGTCACCGACACGATGGGCCGGGCTTGGCGCAACGGGCAGATCGACGCGGCGATCGGCGCCGCGGGCTTGCGGGTGCTGCACGACTACGCGGGTGCGGTCGACGGCCAGGGCAACGAGTTGTTCGTCACCCAGGTGGCCGTGGCCGACGAGCTGGCCGCCGCCGCGGACCTGGTCAAGGGCAAGCTCGGCGGCGTCCCGGTCGCCGTCGTGCGCGGGCTGCCGATCGCCGACGACGGCTCCGGGGCCGCCGATCTGCTCCGCGGCGGCACCGATGACCTGTTCTGGCTGGGCACCGCGGAGGCGATCGAGCGCGGCCGCAAGGAGGCGATCCTCCTGCGTCGTTCGATCCGCCAGTTCTCCGACGCGCCGGTCGACCCGGAACGCATCCGCTCGGCGGTCTCGGTTGCGCTGACCGCGCCCGCTCCACACCACACGCGCCCCGTGCGGTTCGTGTGGCTGCGCAAACGGGATCTGCGCGCTCGGCTGCTGGAAGCGATGGCGCAGAAGTGGCGCGCGGATCTGACCGCCGACGGCCTCCCGCCGGAACGGATCGAGCGCCGGATCGCGCGCGGGCGCATCCTGTTCGACGCGCCCGAGGTGATCATTCCGTTCTGCGTGCCGGACGGTGCGCACGACTATCCGGACGAGCGCAGGCGAGCCCACGAGCGCACGATGTTCACCGTCGCGGTGGGCGCCGCCGTACAGGGTCTGCTGGTCGCCCTGGCCACCGAGGGCATCGGCAGCTGCTGGATCGGGTCGACGATCTTCGCCCCTGAGGTCACCCGCGACGTGCTCGGCCTGGCCGAGGACTGGAGCCCGCTGGGCGCCGTCGCCATCGGCCATCCGCTCGAGGAGCTGACCCCGCGGCAGCAGGCAGGCGCGGGCTCCGGGCTGGTCGAGCTGTGAGCGGACCGAGCGCCGCCGCCGTCCGGGCGGGTCGCCGGTGAGCGCGGAGTCGTTGCGCGCTTCGGCCACCGAGTTGCTCGAAACGTGGTGTCCGGCCACCGATCCCGAGCGATCACTGCGCGAGGCGATGCTCGCCTTCCTCGGTTCGGCCCCGCGTGGCTGTCTGCGCGAGCACGCGCCGGGGCACATCACCGCCTCCGCGGTCGTCTTCTCCCACGACGGACGCGAGGTGCTGCTCACCTTGCATCCGCGCGTCGGCCGCTGGATCCAGCTCGGCGGCCATTGCGAAGAGCGGGACGACACGGTCGCGGGCGCCGCGTTGCGCGAAGCGATCGAGGAGTCCGGCATCGCGGACCTGCGGCTGCTACCGGGGCTCTACGGCGCGCAGGCGCATCCCATCACCTGTTCGCTCGGCGTGCCCACCAGGCACCTGGACCTCCTGTTCCGCATCACCGCTCCCGTGGGCGCGATCCCGGTGCGCAGTCACGAATCCACCGACCTGCGCTGGTGGCCGGTGGACGATCTGCCCGCAGACGCCGACGTTCTGCTGCGTTGAGTCAACCGGTTCGCTGACCCTTGCCGAGGCCGAGCCCCGGCCGGATGCCACATCCGGCCGGGGCTTTCCTCGTTCGATTCCCGGGGTCTTTACAAATTAGGTTATTTGTATAGACAAGCGACAAAGAGCGCTATATCGTCCATCATTGAGGTAATGCGCGTCACATCTGGCGTGCCGTTCGGAATGGAGACGACGATGTCGACGTACGCCGACATGCCCGCGCAGCCGGTCGAGGTGCCGGCTTGGCGGGACCGCAAGCGTTATATGTGGCTGTGGGGGTTGTTCGCCCCGACCGGTCTGTTCACCATCGGGTTGCCGCTGATCTGGGCGTTGAACGAACTCGGCTGGCACGGCCTCGCGCAGGTGCCGTTCTGGCTCGGGCCGATCCTGGTCTACGTGCTGATCCCGATCGCGGACGTCTTCTTCGGCCCGGACGGCGACAACCCGCCCGACGAGGTGATGGAGTACCTGGAGAACGACAAGTACTACCGCTACCTCACCTACCTGTACCTGCCGTTCCAGTACGCAACCCTGATGATCGCGGCCTATCTCATCACCGCCGACGAGGTGAGCTGGCTCGGCTTCGACGGCGGGCTGCACGTGGTGGACAAGATCGGGCTGGCGATCACCGTCGGCATGATCGGCGGCATCGGCATCAACACCGCGCACGAGCTCGGCCACAAGAAAGTCGACCTGGAGCGCTGGCTGTCGCGCATCGCGCTGGCCCAGTCCTTCTACGGGCACTTCTACATCGAGCACAACCGCGGCCACCACGTGCGCGTCGCGACGCCCGAGGATCCGGCCAGTTCTCGGGTGGGGGAGACGTTCTGGGCCTTCTGGCCACGCACGGTGTGGGGCAGCCTGAAGTCGTCCTGGAAGCTGGAGAAGGCTCGGCTGGACCGGCTCGGCAAGAAACCGTGGAACCTGCGCAACGAAGTGCTCAGTGCGTGGCTGATGTCAGCGGTGCTGTTCGCGGGATTGGTCGCGGTGTTCGGCGTCGAGTTGCTGCCGTACCTGGTTCTGCAGGCCGTGGTCGGCTTCAGCTTGCTCGAGGCGGTCAACTACCTGGAGCACTACGGCCTGGTGCGGCAGCGCACCGCGAGCGGGCGGTACGAGCGGCCCGCGCCGGTGCACAGCTGGAACAGCGACCACATCGTCACCAACATCTTCCTGTACCACCTGCAGCGGCACAGTGATCACCACGCCTACCCGACCCGGCGTTACCAGACGTTGCGCAGCTGGGACGGCGCGCCGAACCTGCCCAGTGGCTACGCCAGCATGATCCTGCTCGCGTATTTCCCCCCGCTGTGGCGCCGCGTCATGGACAAACGGGTGCTCGCGCACTACGACGGCGACATCACCCGCGCGAACATCGATCCGGCGAAGCGAGAGAAGGTGCTGGCGCGCTACGGCTCCGCTCAGGCCGCGAAGGGCACAGCGTGAGCGCGTATCGCTGCCCCGTCTGCGACTACGTCTTCGACGAGGCGAAAGGGGCGCCGCACGAGGGTTTCCCGCCGGGCACGTCGTGGGAGACGGTGCCGGACGACTGGTGCTGCCCGGACTGCGGCGTACGGGAAAAGATCGATTTCGAGCCGATGGGAGCTGGAAAATGACGGAGTACAAGCTGTATCAATGCATCCAGTGCGGCTTCGAATACGACGAGGCCGAGGGCTGGCCGGAGGACGGCATCGCGCCGGGGACCCGCTGGGACGACATCCCCGACGACTGGACCTGCCCGGACTGTGGCGCCGCCAAGGCGGACTTCTACATGATCGAAATCGAACGGTCGTGAGATTTTGACTGCGGCAGGCGCCCGTGACAGTGTCGCGGGTATGCCGCGCAACGGAACCAGGATTCCCTACCAGGAGGCCGCGCGGGAACTGCTGCGGACGTCGGTCCTGGACGCGATGCGCGAACTGCTCACCGAGCGTGACTGGTCCAAGATCACGCTCGGTGACGTCGCGGCCAGGGCCGGCGTGAGCAGGCAGACGCTGTACAACGAATTCGGCTCGCGCAGCGGACTCACCCAGGCCTACGCCCTGCGCCTGGCCGACTTCCTGGTCGACCACGTCGACGCCGCGATCAACGGCAACGTCGGCGACGTCCGCGCGGCCTTCCGCGACGGGGTGGCCAACTTCTTCTTCGACGCCGCGTCCGACCCGCTGGTGCAGTCGCTGGTCGCGGGCGAGGTGAAGCTGGATCTGCTGCGCCTGATCACCCTCGACGCCGGGCCGTTGCTCGAGCACGCGACCGAGCGGCTGTCGCGCGCCTTCCAGCACAGCTGGGTGGCGGCGTCGCCCGCGGAATCGGACGTGATCGCGCACGCGCTGGTGCGAATCGCGCTCAGCTACATCCCCACTCCGCCCGGCCCCGGCCGAGACGCGCCCGCGGAGTTGAGCGCCCTGCTGAGTCCCTACGTCGAAGCGATCCTCGCCCAACGAGTGCAGAGCTGAGCTCGTGCGGGCAACCGATTCGCGACCCGGCGTACCTGTAGCACATTGAAAACAGACTGCCCGGCTTCTGATAGCGATCACATCTCAACCGACCGCAGGGGTGTAACGGACACCAAGTCGCCGAGTATTCTCATGCGACGGTGTTCGGGTCTTCTTTGAGTGGGGCAAAAGTGCAAACGGTTGGCAAACCAGTGGGATCACCTGATCCCAAACGCCATCTGTGGGTTCTCGGCTTGCTCGCGCCTTCGTCCGCCTTGCTGCCGTCGCAGCTGGTGCTGCACACCGGCGCCGAGGTCTTCTGGTGGATCGGGCCGATCATTGTGCTGATCGTCATCCCGGTGCTGGACTGGGCGATCGGCGTGGACGGTACCAATCCGAGGGACGAGGATTACGAGCTGCTGTCCAACGACCGGTACTACCGGTGGTGCACCTACCTGATGCTCCCGGTCCTGCTGATCGGCCTGGTGATCGCGAGCCGCATGTGGGCCGGTGACGAACTTAGCGTGGTCGACAAGCTCGGTTTGGCCGCCACTCTCGGATTCGTCAGCGGTATCGGCATCAATGCCGCCCACGAACTCGGGCACCGGGTCGAACGTTCGGAGCGCTGGCTGGCGAAGATCGCGCTCGCCCAGTCCGGCTACGGGCACTTCTTCGTCGAGCACAATCGCGGCCACCATGTGCGGGTGGCGACGCCGGAGGATCCGGCCAGTGGCCGACTAGGCGAGTCGCTGTGGGAATTCCTCCCCCGCAGCGTTTCCGGGAGTTTCCGTTCCGCGCTCGTCCTCGAGCGCGAGCGGCTCGCGCGCAAGGGCAAGGGCTGGTGGAGTGTGCACAACCACATCCTGCAAGCCTGGTCGATGACGCTCGTCCTGTTCGGCGCCCTGGTCGCGGCGTTCGGTTACCAGGTGCTGCCCTGGCTGCTGCTGCAAGCCGTCATCGGTATCGGCCTGCTGGAGACGGTGAACTACGTCGAGCACTACGGACTGCTGCGGGCGCGCCGCCCGAACGGCACGTACGCCCGCTGCTCGCCGCGCGACAGCTGGAACAGCGACCATCTGGTCACCAACATCTTCCTGTTCCACCTGCAGCGCCATAGCGATCACCACGCCAACCCGGGCCGCCGCTACCAGACGCTGCGCAGCTCGGATCAGGCTCCGCAACTGCCCGCGGGCTACGCCGCCATGATCGTGATCGCGGCCATCCCGCCGTTGTGGCGCCGGGTGATGGACGGGCGCGTGCTCGCCCACTACGGCGGCGACCTCACACTGGCGAACATCCAACCGCGCAAGCGGCGGCGCATCCTGGCGGCCCGCGGGGTGACCGCCTGAAAGCGTTCGGGAGCGACTAGCCTTGCCTCGGTACTTGCCGAACCAGGAGAGGCCGATGACCACCTCAGAACTTCCCGCACGCACGTCGTTGACCGCCGATGTCCGCAACGGCATCGACTACAAGGTGGCGGATCTGTCGCTGGCCGATTTCGGCCGCAAGGAGATCCGTCTGGCCGAACACGAGATGCCCGGTCTGATGGCGCTGCGCCGCGAGTACGCCGAGGTGCGGCCGTTGCAGGGCGCGCGCATCTCCGGCTCGCTGCACATGACCGTGCAGACCGCGGTGCTGATCGAGACCCTGACCAGCCTCGGCGCCGAGGTCCGCTGGGCCTCGTGCAACATCTTCTCCACCCAGGACCACGCGGCCGCCGCCGTGGTCGTCGGCCCGCACGGCACCGTCGACGAGCCCCAGGGCACCCCGGTGTTCGCCTGGAAGGGCGAGACCCTGGAGGAGTACTGGTGGGCCGCCGAGCAGATGCTCACCTGGCCGGGCGAGCCGGCCAACATGATCCTCGACGACGGCGGGGACGCCACCATGCTCGTGCTGCGCGGCGCGCAGTTCGAGAAGGCGGGCGTGGTGCCGCCGGAGGACGAGGACCACTCGGCCGAGTACAAGGTGTTCCTGAACCTGCTGCGTGAGCGGTTCGAGACCGACCGGGGCAAGTGGAGCAGGATCGCCGAATCGGTCCGCGGCGTCACCGAGGAGACCACCACCGGCGTGTTGCGGCTCTACCAGTTCGCCGCGGCGGGCGAGCTGGTGTTCCCCGCGATCAACGTCAACGACTCGGTCACCAAGAGCAAGTTCGACAACAAGTACGGCACCCGGCACTCGCTGATCGACGGCATCAACCGCGGCACCGACGTGCTGATCGGCGGCAAGAAGATATTGATCTGCGGCTACGGCGATGTCGGCAAGGGCTGCGCGGAATCGCTTGCCGGACAGGGCGCCCGGGTGCAGGTCACCGAGATCGACCCGATCAACGCGCTGCAGGCGCTGATGGACGGCTACGACGTGGTGACTGTGGAGAAGGCGATCGGCGATGCCGACATCGTCATCACCGCGACCGGCAACAAGGACATCATCACCCTCGATCACATGAAGGCGATGAAGGACCAGGCCATCCTCGGCAACATCGGTCATTTCGACAACGAGATCGACATGGCCGCGCTGGAGCGTTCCGGTGCAACGAAATTGAACATCAAGCCGCAGGTCGACCTGTGGACGTTCAAGGAGAGCGGCCGCTCGATCCTGGTGCTGTCGGAGGGGCGGCTGCTCAACCTCGGCAACGCGACCGGCCATCCGTCCTTCGTGATGTCGAACAGCTTCTCCAACCAGGTGATCGCGCAGATCGAGCTGTGGACCAAGCCGGAGGAATACGACAACGAGGTCTACCGGCTGCCGAAGCACCTGGACGAGAAGGTGGCCCGCATCCACGTCGAAGCGCTCGGCGGCGAGCTGACCAAGCTCACCAAGGACCAGGCCGAGTACATCGGCGTCGACGTCGAGGGCCCGTTCAAGCCCGACCACTACCGCTACTGAGCGCACGGCCGCGTGTCCCGCCGCCGTTCGCGGGCGGGACCGCGGCCCTTCGGGCACGTCGTCCGCGCACCCGGCGGCAGGCGCGGTATCCGCGCTGGTCAGCCGGTGTGAGCGCGGGGCAGGAGGCGGAGTATTCTCCCTGGTCATGGGAGTGCTGATAGCGGTCGAGGGCCTCGACGGCGCGGGCAAGCGGACGCTGATCGATCGAGTCGTCGCCGATCTGCGTGACCGTGGGCTGCGCGTCGCGACGACGGCTTTCCCGCGCTACCGCGTCTCGGTGCACGCCGACCTGGCCGCCGAGGCGCTGCGCGGCGCGCACGGCGACCTCGCCGAGTCGGTCAACGGCATGGCGCTGTTGTTCGCGCTGGACCGCGCGGGCGCCGCCGACGAGCTGTCGAAGCTGTTGGCCGACAACGACGTCCTGCTTCTGGACCGCTACGTCGCCTCCAACGCCGCCTACTCGGCCGCCCGGCTCGGGCAGTCGGCCGACGGCGAAATCGTGGACTGGGTGGGCGAATTGGAATTCGGCAGATTCGCCCTGCCGACGCCCGCGCTGCAAGTGTTGCTGGACGTGCCCACCGAGCTCGCGGCCGAGCGTGCCCGCAGGCGTGGCGAACTCGACGCCGAACGCGCGCTCGACGCCTACGAGCGTGACGGCGGCCTGCAACACCGCACCGGAGCCGTGTACCGTGAGCTGGCCGAACGCGACTGGCGCGGGCACTGGTGGACACACCGATCCGACGACGGCCCGGCTACGCTGGCCGCGCGGATCGCCGAAATCGTTGGTCGATAAGGTTGGCTGTGCCGTGGGTTCGCACCAGTGTTGGCGTGGCGGCCCGATCCTGGCCTGGGAGATGACAACATAGTAGTTATGAAGCCGAAGATTCTGGTCGTCGACGACGATATGGCACTCGCTGAGATGCTCACGATCGTCTTGCGCGGGGAAGGGTTCGACCCGCATGTGGTCGGCGACGGCACGCAGGCCCTGGCGGCGGTGCGCGAACTCCGCCCCGACTTGGTGCTGCTGGACCTGATGCTGCCCGGCATGAACGGCATCGATGTGTGCCGTGTGCTGCGGGCCGATTCCGGGGTCCCGATCGTGATGCTCACGGCGAAGACCGACACGGTCGACGTCGTGCTGGGTCTGGAATCGGGCGCCGACGATTACATCGTCAAGCCCTTCAAACCGAAGGAGCTCGTGGCTCGCGTGCGGGCCCGGCTGCGCCGCACCGAGGAGGAGCCCGCCGAGCTGCTGTCGATCGCCGATATCGTGATCGATGTGCCCGCGCACAAGGTCAGCCGCGGTGGCGCGCAGATTTCCCTGACGCCCCTGGAGTTCGACCTGCTCGTCGCCCTGGCCCGCAAGCCGCGCCAGGTGTTCACCCGTGAGGTCCTGCTCGAGCAGGTCTGGGGCTACCGGCACGCCGCCGACACCCGCCTGGTGAACGTGCACGTGCAGCGGTTGCGGGCGAAAGTGGAGAAGGATCCCGAGAACCCGGAGATCGTGCTGACCGTCCGCGGTGTGGGTTACAAGGCCGGACCGCCGTGATCCATGGCGTCTTCGCGCGTCTGGAACGATCGCTGGTTCCGGTGGTGGCCTGGTTCCAAGCGGTCGGCATTGCCTTAGGTCACCTCTGGCGCCGCTCGCTGCAATTGCGCGTCATCGTGTCGACGCTGACGCTGTCGCTGATCGTCATCACGATCCTCGGCGTGGTGCTGACCAGCCAGATCACCGACCGGCTGTTGGACGCCAAGATCAACGCCGCGGTCGAGGAGATGGAGCGGGCGCGCAACACGGTGGAGAGCCAGCTGGCCGGTGTGCACGACATCGGCGCCCAGCCGCAGCGACTGGAAGAGGCGCGCAACGCGCTGTCCAACCGCGGCGGCACCGGCCGGTCCACCGGCGCGGCAGGAAGTTTCGATTCGGCGCTGAGCGTCATCGGCGGGATGCCGCCGCAGCAGATCGCCTCCGGCCCGATCCAGGAGGTGCCCGACGAACTGCGGCGGTTCGTGCAGCGCAACCAGGTCAGCTACCAGTTCGCCACGGTCGGCGACGCGGATGGATACCGCGGTCGCGCGCTGATCATCGGCAGTCCGAGCGCGGAGATCCCCACCCTGGAGACCTACCTGATCTTCCCGCTGGCCAACGAGGAGCGCAGCCTGTCGCTGATGCGCGGCACCATGCTGGTCGGCGGCATCGTGCTGCTGGTGTTGCTGGCCGCGATCACCGCGCTGGTCACCAGGCAGGTGGTCCTGCCGATTCGCTCCGCGGCCCGGATCGCGGGCCGGTTCGCCGACGGCAGGCTCAAGGAACGCATGCTGGTGCGCGGTGAGGACGACATGGCCCGGCTGGCCCAGGCGTTCAACGAGATGGCCGAGAGCCTGTCCAACCAGATCACCCAGTTGGAGGAATTCGGCAATCTGCAGCGCCGGTTCACCTCCGATGTCAGCCACGAGTTGCGTACCCCGCTCACCACCGTGCGCATGGCCGCCGACCTCATCCACGGCAGCAGCGACGACCTCGATCCCGCCCTGGCCCGCAGCGCCGAATTGCTGGTCAACGAGCTGGACCGGTTCGAAGGCCTGCTCAACGACCTGCTGGAGATCAGCAGGCACGACGCGGGCGTCGCCGAACTGCAAGTCGAATCGTTGGACGTGCGGATGTGCGCGCGGGCCGCGATCTCGACCGTGCGGCACCTGGCCAAGGACGCCGGTGTCGAGGTGATCAGCGACATGCCCGACGAGCCGCTGGTCGCCGAGGTCGATCCGCGCCGCGTGGAGCGCGTGCTGCGTAATCTGCTCGCCAACGCGATCGACCACAGCGAGGGCAAGCCGGTGCTGATCCGGATGCGCGGCGACGTCGAGGCCAACGCCGTCGCCGTCGTCGTGCGGGACCAGGGGATCGGCCTGCGGCCCGGCGAGGAGAAGCTGGTCTTCAACCGGTTCTGGCGCTCGGATCCGTCCCGTATGCGCCGCTCCGGCGGCACCGGCCTCGGTCTGTCGATCAGCGTGGAGGACGCGAACCTGCACGAAGGCAGGCTCGAAGCCTGGGGTGAGGTCGGGATCGGCGCCAGCTTCCGCCTGACGCTGCCGCTGGTGCGCGGCAAGAAGCTCGGGCCGAGCCCGCTGCCGCTGGAACCGGGGCGCAAATCGTTGCGCGTGGTCGAGCCGGAGCTGCCCGCCGAGTCCGGACCGGATATGGCCGCCGCGGAGGGGCGCGAAGTGCTGGAGCGGGCGGCCGGACAAGACGGCTTCGAACCGGGCGGCGACAGGGCGGAAGCCGTGGACGCGGAAGGCATCGGTACGACACCGGTGCGAGACGAGGTCACGGCGTCCGAAGCCACGCCGGCGCACAAGGACGCCGCCGAGCCCGCCCACGAATCCGAGGCGACATCAGCGCCGGGCTCGGAGCCGAGCGGCGATGATTCGCACGAAGTGGCCGATGGCACGACGCCGACGGACGGCGCCTCGACAGAGGAAGCGCATGCGTCGGGAGCGAACGGATCGCGAGCGTCCGAGTCGGCGCAGACCGGGGGCGGCGAGTCGCGCGAATCGGGGGACGTACAGTCATGAGAATGCGTGTCGGGTCCGGGCGAATGCCGCGACTGACCGTGCTGTCGGCGGCGGTCCTTGCGGTCGTGGTGCCGCTCACCGCGTGCGCCAGCCTGCCCGAATCCTCCGCGCCGGAGGCGCTGGGCACCATCAACCGGGAGCCGACCACCGAGGGGCCGCCGCCACCGGTCGCCAACCGCGATCCCGATCTGCTGCTGCGTGACTTCCTCCAGGCCACCGCCGATCCGGCGAACCGGCATCTCGCCGCCCGGCAGTACATGACCCCCGCGGCCTCCACCCAGTGGGACGACGCGGCGGGCACCGTCATCCTCGAGAAGCCGGACACCCTGCGGGAATCGCGCTCGGGTGACAAAGCCAACTACTTGATCCGCGCGCGCAAGGTAGGCGAGCTGTCCGCCGATGGCGGGTATCGGCCCAGCGACGATATCCCCATCGTCGAGAACAAGATCGAGCTGACCAAGGTCGACGGCGAGTGGCGCATCGACGAATTGCCCGACGGCGTGGTCATGGACTCCACCGCGTTCTTCAAGTCCTACCGCCGCTACGCGCTGTACTTCATCGATCCCGGCGGCAATACCGCCGTGCCGGATCTGCGCTGGTTCTCGGTGCCGAAGGCGCAGCTGACCCAGCGGCTGCTCAGCTCGCTGATCGAAGGGCCGCAGCCCGCGCTGGCATCGGTCCTGCGCAATGAGCTGACGCCGCCGATCGCGCTGCGCGGGACGATCACCAAGGCCAACGGCGACCCCGACGGCGTCGGCATCGGGCTCGGTGGCGTCAGGATCGACTTCGCGGGAGCGTCTGTGCTGAATCCGCGCGAGCGCGAACTACTGGCCGCACAGGTGGTGCTCACCTTGTCCAGCGCCGACATCCTCGGGCCCTACCAACTGCTCGCCGACGGCAAGCCGTTGGACGAGCGGTTCGCCGCGGACGGATGGAACGTGGCCGACGTACAGCAGTTCAATCCGGCTGCCGCCGCGCGCAACCAGGCCGGACTGCACGCGTTGCGCGGCGGCGGGCTGGTGCAGATCGCGGGCAACGGCGGCATCACCCCCGCACCCGGCTACTTCGGCGGGGTGAGCAACCTCCAGTCGGCGACGCTGTCGCCGGACGGTCAGCTCGTCGCCGCCGTGGCGCAGGCGGGACGTCCCTCGGGAGAGCCATCGAACACCTTGATGGTCGGGACTTACGGGGGCAACGCTTTTCCGGTGGCCGAGGGCGTCACCGTCACCCGGCCTTCGTGGACTTCCGACGGCAGCGCCGCATGGGCGGTGGTCGACGGGGCGCGGGTCATCCGCGCGGTCACCGATCGGGGCACCGGCAACGTGTCGGTGCAGAACGTCGACATCTCGGCGTTGACGGCCGCCTCCTCGGCCACCGCGCCCCGGCTGCCGATCACCGAACTCCGGATCTCCCGGTCCGGGGTACGGGCCGCGATGATCGCCAACGGCAAGGTGTACGTCGCGGTGGTGGTACCGCAGCCGGACGGGAAGCTGACCCTGACTTCGGCGCTGCCCGTGGCCGTCGACCTCAGCACGGCCGCGGTGTCGGTGGACTGGCTGGACGCCGACACGATCATCATCGCCCGCGAGGGCAATGTCGACCCGGTGAGCACCGTGTCGGTCGACGGCTCCGAACCCACCCCGCTGACCTCGCAGAATCTGACGGCGCCGGTGCGCTCGGTGAGCGCAAGCGCCGATCATCAGTACGTCGCCGACTCGCGCGCGGTGCTCGAGCTGACCACAGCTCCGGGGCAGGGCCAGCCCTACTGGCGTGAGGTCCCCGGTCTGGGCGCGAACGCGATACCCGTTCTTCCCGGCTGAGATCGGCCTTCCGCCCGCGCCCCGGTGTCGGGTGCGGGATGGGCTCGGCTGGCGTCGCTCACCGGCACGCGCAGGCGGCGTCGAACCAACTGGTCCGATGGCGACCGACTACTTCATGGCGGCGATCTGGATCAGGTTGCCGCAGGTGTCGTCGAAGACGGCTGTGACCACCGGTCCCAAATCCGTCGCGTCCTGCGTGAATTCGACGCCCACCCCTTTGAGCCGCTCGACCTCGGCGTACACGTCCTCGACGGCGAACTGCGTGAACGGGATGCCGTCGGTGACCAGTGCCTTCTTGAACGGGCCTGCCGCGGGATGGCCGTCCGGCTCCAGCAGCAGCTCCACGCCGTCCGGGTCGGCGGGGGAGACCACGGTGAGCCAGCGGGCCTCGCCCGCGGGCACGTCGGTCTTCTTGATGAACCCCAGCTTCTCGGTGTAGAAGGCAAGCGCCTTGGCTTGGTCGTCGACGAACACGCTGGTGATGTTGATGCGGATCACGGGTTTGGTTCCTCTCGGTCGATGGGCCACCGCTCGACGATCGAGCGCAGCGGGCTCGTGTCGATGTGGTGGAACTTGTACCGGCCCTGCCGCCGGGTGTGCACCAGGCCGGCCTGTTCGAGCACCGCGAGGTGCTGCGAGATGGCTTGGCGCGAGGAGGCCAGGCCGTGCTTCATGGTCAGCCGACCGCAGATCTCGAACAGCGTCTGACCGTCCTTGTCGGTCAGCTCGTCCAGGATGATGCGTCGCGTCGCGTCGCCGATGGCCTTGAACAGGTCGGGGTCTGCCTCCACGTACCCAGTTATATGCAAGTCACCACTTGCCTGTCAAGAGTGGGAGACCGCGGCCGCACCGCCGGAGTGGCGCAAACAGTTCCGCGGCAACGAAACCGGCGTTCTGCCGCGATCGCCGTAGCGGTCGAGCGAACTTGTCGGCCGGTGGACGCACACTCGGTTGATGCGAACCCTGCTCGATCTGGTGCTGCCCGCCGCCTGTGCGGGTTGCGGACGTCCTGGAGCCGGTTGGTGCGCCGAATGCGCACTCGCTCTGGCCGGTCCGCCGGTGCGGGTGTGGCCGCGCACCGACCCGGGCGTCCCGTGCTGGGCGCTCGGGCCGTACGCGGGTCCAGCGCGCCGCGCGGTGCTCGCCGTCAAGGAGCGAGGACGGCGGGATCTGGCGGAACCACTCGGAGTGGGGCTCGCGGGAGCGCTCGCCGAGCTGCGCTCGCCACGTCTTCCGCTGGTCCTGGTGCCCGCGCCGAGCAGGGGGGTGGCGGCGCGGCGCAGAGGCGGCGATCCGGTGCTGCGTGCGGCCTCGGTAGCTGTGCGATGGCTGCCGAACAGCCGGATGTTGCCCTTGTTGCGAGTGCGGCGCGGAGTGCGTGATTCGGTGGGCTTGACACCCGCACAGCGGACTCGCAACCTGGCTGGGCGGGTGACCACGATTCCCGGTCGCGCCGCCGACTGGGGAGTACCGGCCGATGCCGAGGTAGTGCTGGTCGACGACGTGCTGACCACCGGTGCGACGGCCCGCGAGTCGATGCTCGCGCTCGAGCGGGCAGGGTTGCCGACACATGGCGTTCTCGTTACGTGTGCTGCTTGACTCCGGGAAATTTGCGTGAACACTGGCGATCAGCCCGTTGGCGGACTAGCGTCGCGGACACACACCCGAACCGCAAGTTTGGAGGTGGCGCCTCGGACAACTCGTGCCGGGTAATTGTCGCTCGGCACTGCTCATCCCGCCGCACTGGAATCGGTCGGTGCGGCCAGATCCGGGAGGTACGCGTGACGACTTCTTCACGACCTTCAGTGAATGATCCCGCTACTTCGGTGCTGGATTCCGGCACCCAGGAAGCATCAGAGCAACCCGCAGCGGAACGACCACGGGCGCCACGCGGCGACATCGTGGTGAAAGGCCGCAACGTCGAGGTGCCCGACCACTTTCGTGTTTACGTCGCGGAAAAACTCTCCCGATTAGAACGCTTCGATCCGTCGATCTTCCTGTTCGACGTGGAGCTGTTCCACGAGCGCAACCGTCGGCAGCGCAAGAACTGCCAGCGCGTCGAAATCACCGCGCGCGGAAAGGGTCCCGTCGTGCGGGCCGAGGCCTGCGCGGACAGTTTCTATGCCGCCTTCGAGTCGGTGACCGCGAAGATGGAGAGCCGGTTGCGCCGCACCAAGGATCGGCGCAAGGTGCATTACGGCGACAAGACGCCGGTCTCCGTCGCCCAGGCTACAGCCGCCCTGGTGGACGACTCCCTGTTCGAGCGGCTCGGGGAGTCCGGCGCCGCGCACGCGCACCCGGAGGAAGCCCCGGAGCCGGACTACGAAGCGGGTCCAGGTCATATCGTGCGCACGAAGGTGCACGCGGCGACTCCGATGTCCGTCGACGACGCCCTCTATCAGATGGAGCTCGTCGGCCACGACTTCTTCCTGTTCCACGACAAGGAGACCGACCGGCCCTCGGTGGTCTACCGCCGTCACGCCTTCGACTACGGTCTGATCCGTCTGGCCTGACGTAAACGAACCGCACTGCTCGTCTCCACTTCTCCGGGCATTCAGCTCACCGGCTGGATGCCCGGAGATCTGCGTCGAACGGCCCCGTGGCCATCGGCGTGCCGGCGCGACCAGCAGCCGCCGATCCGAGCCGAAATCCCGACGGCGCCGGGAATCGGCGACGTCACCGCCGCCGGTCGCGGAAGAACGTGCGGTGCAGCAGTGAGTCGCGGCGCGGCGGACGCATGGCGTGCAGCATCACCATGTCGGCGAAGGTCTCCGCGTCGCGCTCGCGGATGGTGCCGTAGTCGGTGCGGCCGAGCACGTGGGCGATCGACTCGGGCGAGATCGAGGGCAGCAGGTCGGCCACGGCGGCCACGGTCGGTGTGCTCGAGGACGGGTCACCGGGTTCGGACTGTTCCGGGCCGTGTCCGAGCAGCATGTGGCCGAGTTCGTGCGCGATGATGTGCTCGGCGTGCCATTCGGTGGTGTCGGCGCCGTAGACGATGACGTCGCTGTCCTGTTTCGCGATCCACAGGCCGCTGCCCGTGCCGCATCCGGTGCCCGCGAGCAGCGCGGTATCGATCGGCAACAGGCTGATGCTGCGGCCACGGTAGGCCGCGATGTCGTCGAGATAGGTCTGCAAATCCCATGGGTGGGGTATCGGGAGGTCCCGGGTCAAGCTCCGGAACCGGGCCTGGATGGCCATGCGATCGGTCTCCTACAAAAGCTCGGTGGCCCATGTAGGGAAGCATGCTACCGACTCGGCGGCATCGACCTTTCCGTGCTCCGGATGATCTCGGCCAGTATCGACCGATCGATGTTGGACCCGCGCAGCGCGATGCTGGCGACGTTCGCATCCCGCATGGTGGCGAGCAATTCGAGTTCCCGGTCGATCGCGTTCGCGGCGGGTCCACTGGTCAGCAGGTAATCGGCGGCCACGCCGAAGCCGTGCGCCACCGCGGCCAGGATCTCGACATCGACTGACGCCGCGGCGTTCTCGTCGTCGAACGCGCCGTCGCGCAGACGGGTCAGGTAGTCGGCGGGCACCGTGCGGCCGAGGAATTCGCTGACCTGCGCGGCGACGGATTCGGTGCTGCGCTCCGGCGCGGATCGCGGATGCACCACGGCGAACAGCCGATTGATCTTGTGACTCAATGCCGGGGCCGTGCCGTGCGGTCCGTCGTCGATCATTCCTGCCCCTTCACTCACCGCTTCGTGGCGCTGTCGTCGCCACGTTGGCCGCTAGCCAGCGTGCGCGGAATCGGGCTTCGGTCGCTGCATCGATATCCTCCGATCGACCGGCCAGCCAGCGGCGGTACCGGCGTTCCTGTAGCTCGCCGGAATCGCTCACCTCCGCGGGAACCGCGAGCAGATGCGCGAAGGCCATTTCCACCAGCGGGTGCAATTGCCTGCCAGGTCCGCCGTTGCGTTCGAGCATGGCGGTCGCGTACCGCGCGGACAGTTTGGAGACCACCCGGTTGAGTTCCGCGATCGCGGAGACCACCTGCGGGTCGGCGGTGCGACCGTTCTCGACGGCATCGGTGAGCCGCCCCGATGCCGCGAGAAGGCCGGTGAGGTCGGAGATCTCGAACCGGATCGCGTCCGGCCCGGCCACCACCGAGTCACCCGCGCCGCGTTCGCCGTTCGCGGGTTCGTCGGCGGCGGGGACGCCTCCCGCATAGGTGCGTGCGGCGCTGCCCGGAAGCCATCGCAGCGGGGCGTCGAGTTTGTTCAGCGTCTGCATGCTGATCGTCGCCTCGCCGTCTTCGATCTTCCGGATGGTCGGCGCCGAAGGTCCCCCGAGGTCGCCGATCTGTAGCTGGGTGAGGCCGAGCTCGTCCCGGCGTTCTTTGATGATTCGCCCGAATCTCTTCTGCCGCGACAGCTCCGAAGGGCTATGCATAGTGGGTTCATGGTAAGTCGCCGATAGCTCGGAGGCAAATGAATAGAAACTATTTGAAAACTGCGTCGAAAGTTTGTTACCGTTCTTTGCGTCGGATGGCAGCGGAGTCATGCGGTGGTTCCGGAGCGCGCAGGGGCGTCCGCCGGGACGGGCGTCTCCGGTCTGCCGCGCAACGGCGCGTGGCAGACCGGATCAGCGGCGGTGGAGGGGATCGTCGCTGGTCGGGTTCACCGTCGGCGAAGGGGGTCGACGGTGAACCTTACTTTGCAGTAAGTTTGGTGGTCCGAAGCTTTCGAAAGGAAATCGCATGGCCACCAGAGCTGCTCGCCGTGCTGTGATCGTGTCCGGTGCGCGAACGCCGTTCCTGCGAGCGTTCACCGGATACACCACCATGGACTCCATCGCGCTGGCCGACGCCGCGGTGCGCGGCTTGCTGGAGCGCACGGGGCTGCGCGGCGCGCAAGTGGAGGCGATCGTGTGGGGCGGCGTCATCCTGCCGAGCGCGGCGCCCAACATCGCGCGGGAGATCGCGCTGGACCTGCGGTTGGACCCGGGCTGTGAGGGCTACACGGTGACCAGGGCCTGCGCCTCGGGTCTGCAGGCGGTCACCTCGGCCGCGGCCGCCATCGAGCGGGGCGAGTACGACGTCATGATCGCGGGCGGCAGTGATTCCACTTCGAACGCCGAGGTGAAGCTGCCACAGAAGGTCGTGCACGCGGCAGCGCCGCTGGCACTGGGCAAGCCGAAGCCGAAGGACTACCTGTCCGCGGTCGCGCGCCTCGCGCCGTTCACCGACCTGCTGCCGAGCCGTCCCAGGATCGCCGAGCGCACCACCGGCGAGGTGATGGGGGAGTCGGCCGAGAAGATGGCGCGCATGCACGGCGTGAGCCGCGCCGATCAGGACGAGTTCGCCGCCCGCTCGCACCACCGCGCGGCGGCTGCCATCGAGTCGGGCCGATTCGACGACGAGGTGCTGCGAGTCCGCACGCCCGAAGAGGAGGACATCGCGCGCGACGGTCTGGTGCGCGCCGACACCAGCGTCGCGAAACTAGCCGCTCTGAAACCGGTTTTCGCCGCCGACGGCAGCGTGACCGCAGGCAACGCCAGCCCGCTCACCGACGGGGCCGCCGCGGTGCTGCTGATGAGCGAGGAGAAAGCGCATGCTCTCGGCTACCGGCCCCTGGCGGCGTTCCGGTCGTGGAGCTACGTGAGCGTCGATCCGGCCGATCAAGTGCTGATCGGCCCCGCCATCTCGATGCCGCGCGCGCTGGAGAAGGCCGGAATGTCGCTGGGCGACGCCGATCTCGTCGATATCCACGAGGCCTTCGCAGCCCAGACCTTGGCAGTGCTGACCGCGCTCGCCAGCGACGAATGGGCCAAGACCCGGCTCGATCGCGACACCGCCGTCGGCGAAGTGGACGTCGACAAACTGAACGTGCACGGAGGCTCGATCTCGCTCGGTCACCCGTTCGGCGCCACCGGTGCGCGCATGGTGACCAGCATGGCCAACGAGCTGGCGCGCACGGGCAAGAGCACGGCGTTGCTGGGTATCTGCGCCGCGGGCGGTATCGGCGCGTCGGCGGTGCTCGAACGCGTCTGACGCGGTGCCCCGCCGACCGGCTCCGAGTTCCGCGTCGGTCGGCGGGGCGCTACCGGCGGCGGCCTCAGGCCTTGCCCGTGGCGCCCCGCCGCTTGCGTCCCTCGTCGGCGATCAGCCGAAGACAGGTCTGGTGCTTGGTCTCGCCGGGGATGCCCTCCCGACGCAGGCGCAACATCGCCTGTGCCAGATCGATGCCCAGCTCGCTCGACAGCCGAACAGCATCGACATTGGCCATTGCACAAACCTCCTGGAACCGACGAACTAACGATCAAGCGCACTGCGTGCGAAGCAGTTTCGCCCTTGTCGTACCCGATCGGCATTCGATTGAACCATGAACGATCCACACATTTGGGTAACGATGCGCGGCCGGGCGAAGGAATTCAGCCGCGATAGGTTTCGCGGTGCACCGCGTCGGTCAACGGTCTCCCGGCGCGCCAGCCGAAGCGCTCGAGGTCTGGGACGCGCTGGATTTCGTGCACCGGCCCGACGCACAGCCAAGCGACCGGGCGGACGCCCTCCGGGAGGTCGATCAGGTCGGCCAGGAACCCGGGATCGTAGAACGACACCCAGCCGACGCCGATGCCTTCGGCGGTGGCGGCCAGCCACAGGTTCTGGATGGCGAGAACCGCGGAATAGATGCCGGTTTCGGGCACCGTGGCCCGGCCCAGTACCTGCGGCCCGCCGCGATCGTGGTCGTAGCAGACCACGATTCCGGTGCCGCTCTCGAGAATGCCCTCGATCTTGATCGGCTCGAAGGTCGCGGCACGCTCGGCTGGCAGCGCGTCCCGGAACTCGACGCGTTTGCCTGCCACGTGGTCGGCGAACTTGCGCAGTGTCACCGGTTCGCGGACCACCACGAAATCCCACGGCTGCGAATTCCCTACGCTGGGCGCCCGATGCGCGGCCTCCAGCAGCCGCCACAGTGTCGCATCGTCCACGAGTTCACCGGTGAACTCCGCGCGGACGTCGCGGCGGCGCCGGATGGCCTCGTAGACGCTCAGAACCTCAGCATGCACCGCCCGAGTCAATCAAACCCGGCGAGTCCACCGCGCACGGCGTCGGCGTCCGCGTTCCGATGTCCGTCGGCCCGGATCGCGAGATCCGAGCCGACGAGACTCAGCGGGCGGCGGAGGCGCTGCGCCGGGCGAGCCGCCGGCGTCCCTGGGCGAGCGCGGTGCGCAGACCGCGGCGCCGACCGGTCACCGGATCGATCGTGGCGGCGGTGCGGCCGCCGAACCTGCGTTCCGACGCGGTTTCGGGAGCATCGTCGGGGGTGGCCCGCAGGTACTTGTTCGGCAGCGCCAGCTTGAGGATGGTGCGCCACGCCTTGAAGTACTGCACCGGCAGCGAACCGGTGGTGTAGGGCAGGTCGTACTTGTCGGCCAGCTCGCGCACTCGCACCGCGATATCGGCGTACCGGTTGCTGGGCAGATCGGGGAACAGATGATGTTCGATCTGGTGGCTCAGGTTGCCGGTCATGAAGTGCATGACCGGGCCGCCGGAGATGTTGGCGCTGCCCAGCATCTGGCGCAGGTACCACTGGCCCTTGGTCTCGCCGTCGATATCGTCCCTGGTGAATTTCTCCGCGCCGTCCGGGAAATGCCCGCAGAAGATCACCGCGTTGGACCAGACGTTGCGGACCGCGTTGGCGGCCAGGTTGGCCGTCAGCGTGGAGAAGAACGCGGGGCCGGTGAGCGCGGGGAAGACCACGTAGTCCTTCAGGACCTGCTTGCCCATCTTGGTGAGCGCCTCGCTGCGCTTGCGCTCGAACTCGGCCCGCTCAGGGGAGCCCGGCTTGTACCGGCCCGCCGCCAATTTGCCCAGCTCCAAGTGCTGGATGGCAACGCCGTACTCGAAGAACAGCTGCAACACCAGGTTGTAGACCGGGTTGCCCAGGTTGAACGGCTTCCAGCGCTGGTCGCGCGTCACCCGCAGCAGGCCGTAGCCGATGTCGTCGTCCATGCCGAGCACGTTGGTGTACTTGTGGTGCAGGTAGTTGTGGGTGTGCTTCCAGTGCTTGGCCGCGCCGGTGTTGTCCCATTCCCATGAGCTGGAGTGGATTTCCGGATCGTTCATCCAGTCCCACTGCCCGTGCATGACGTTGTGCCCGATCTCCATGTTCTCGATGATCTTGGCCGTACCGAGCAGGGCGACGCCTGCCAGCCACGCGGCGCGCACCGGGCTGGCGAACAGCACCGCACGGCCGCTGATCTCGAGGACTCGCTGCAAGCGGATGACATTGCGGATGTACTTCGCGTCGCGCTCGCCGCGCGAGGCCTCGATTTCTCGCCGGATCGCATCGAATTCCGCGCCGAGCGCTTCCACGTCGGCCTCGGTGAGGTGGGCGTATTCCTTGACATCCGAGATCGCCATATGGGTTACCTTACCGTAAGTTACGAGAGCGTAGGTTACGAAGTTCACCGCGTGGCTGTGTCAAATACCCTATTGCGACTGGAGATGTGGGCTGGTAGTTTACCGTGCCTTTCGGCGGAAGCTGAAATGCCTGTCACGCATCGCCTTCTCGCGCAGCGCCGCTTGTTCGTGCCGGGCTCGCTCCTGAAGCGCGACCTTGGCGCCCCGCAGTACCTCTCGCTCGTGTTCGGCCTTCTCCTTCAGCGCCGCCTTGGCCTCACGCAGCATCTCCTTCTCCTGTCGCGCCTTGTCCTGCAGCACGACCTTCGCCTCGTGCAGCGCCGAACGCAGGCCCCGCCGCTTGCCGGTCTCCGGATCGACGCGCAGCCAATGCGTGGACTCCGTGCCGAGCGTCGGCAGCGTGATACCGGCGAACTTGCGTTCCGACGAGGTCTCCGGCGCGTTGTCGGCGGTCGCCTTGAGGAACCGGTCCGGCAGTGCCAGCTTGTGGATGGTGCGGAAGGCGAGCAGATACTGCTTGGCCAGCGACCCGGTGGTGTAGGGCAGGTCGTACTTGTCGCACAGCTCGCGCACCCGCACCGCGATCTCCGGGTACCGGTTGCTCGGCAGATCGGGGAACAGATGATGCTCGATCTGGTAGCAGAGGTTGCCGCTCATGAACGCCATGGCGGGCCCCGCCTTGAAGTTCGCGCTGCCGAGCATCTGGCGCAGGTACCACTCGCCGCTGGTCTCGTTCTCGAGCTGCTCGACGGTGAACTTCTCCGCGCCGTCGGGGAAATGACCGCAGAAGATCACCGCGTACGCCCACAGGTTGCGGACCAGATTCGCCGTCGCGTTCGCCTTCAAGGTCTGCTTGAACGCCGGACCGGTGAGCGCGGGATAGAACAGGAAGTCCTTGGCCACCTGACGGCGGATCTTGCGGCCGAACGCCACATTCGGCTCCGACATCAGCTGCCAGGGCGGGGTGCCCGCGAGCTCCTTCTCGATGCTCCAGTCGTGCAGGGCGATGCCCCACTCGAAGGTCGCGGCGAGCAGCAGGTTCGCCAGCGGTTGCACCAAATGGATCGGTCGCCACGGCTCGTCGCGGGTCATACGGAGGATGCCGAAGCCGAGATCCTCGTCCTTGCCCAGGACATTGGTGTAGGTGTGGTGGGAATAGTTGTGCGCGCGGCGCCACTGCGCGGAAGGGCCGGTCATGTCCCACTCCCACGATGTGGAGTGGATCTCCGGGTCGTTCATCCAGTCCCATTGCCCGTGGCTGACATTGTGCCCGAGCTCCATGTTCTCGATGATCTTGGCGACCGAGAGCAGCGCGGTGCCGGTCAACCAGGCCCAGCGGTTACGGCTGCCGAACAGCACGGCGCGGCCCGCTACTTCGAGGCCGCGTTGCGCCGCGATCGCGCGCCGGATGTACTTGGCATCACGCTCGCCACGGGACAGCTCCACCGAACGCCGGATGGAATCGAGTTCCTGCCCCAGCGTCTCGATATCGGTCGTGGTGAGGTGGGCAAACGCCTTGATGTCGGTGATGGCCACCGGGGTCCTTTCCCTACTCGATTCACATCGAGGGTACCTGCCGGACTACACGTCCAGGGTGCAGTCGCCCGCCGCTACCGAGATGCAGGTCTGCACTTTGTCGCCTTCCCGGTGCTCCTCGCCGTTGCGCAGATCGCGCACGTGGCCGGAACTCAAGGTGACGACGCAGGTCTGGCAGATGCCCATCCGGCAGCCGAACGGCATCTGCACCCCGGCGGACTCGCCGGCTTCGAGCAGGCTGGTCGCACCGTCCGCCTCGACGGTGCGGCCGGTCTTGCCGAAGGTGACCGTGCCGCCCTCGCCGACCGCCGAGCGCTCGATCTCGAAACGTTCCACGTGCAGCCGGTCCGACAGGCCCGCCTCGCGCCAGTGGTTCTCGATCTCGTCGAGCATCGCGGCCGGTCCGCACGCCCAGGTGTCGCGTTCGCGCCAATCCGGGAACTCGGTGTCGAGATCGGCGAGAACGAACTTGCCCTGCTCGGCGGTGAGACGCAGGCGGGTGTCGAAGCCCGGGTTGCGCTCGTGCAGTTCGTGCAGCTCCGCACCGAACATCACGTCGTCGGCGGTGCGCGCCGAGTGCAGGTGCGCCACGTCCGTGAACGACTCGCGGCGGTCCATCGCGCGCAGCATGGACATCACGGGTGTGATGCCGCTGCCCGCGGTGAGGAACAGCACCTTCTCCGGCGGCGGGTACGGCAACACGAACCCGCCCTGTGGCGCGGCGAGCCGGACGACGGTGCCGACCGGCACGCCGCCGACCAGGTGGCTGGACAGGAAGCCTTCGGGCATGGCCTTCACGGCGATGGAGATCAGCCGCTTACCGCCGTGGCCGGGCACGGACCAATCCGGCGGACAGGTCAGCGAGTACGAGCGCCAGTGCCAGCGTCCGTCGACCAGGAGGCCGATGCCGATGTACTGGCCGGGCAGGTATTTGAAGTCGAAACCCCACCCCGGCTGGATCACCAGCGTCGCGGCGTCGGCGGTCTCCTTGCGTACCTCCACGATGCGTCCGCGCAGCTCGCGGGCCGACCACAACGGGTTGGCCAGATGCAAGTAGTCGTCCGGCAGCAACGGCGTGGTCACTCGCGCCACGGCGCCGCGCAACACGTTCAACTTGCCGCCGCGCTCGGCGACGCTCGCGGCGGGCGCCTCCAGCCACGCACGGACGCCTCGCACGGAGAAGCTCCCTATTTTCGAACCCATCGCTGCCGTTGGTCTCCCTGTCGTCGGATGCGCAAGGCCGCCGTCTCCCCGATCGGATGCCTCGCCGCAAGGTTACGGCATCGTAGGTTATGGCGGGGGACGAGTCCGCGCACGGCGGCGCGGGTCAGAGCAGTTCGAGCAGGAACGGCAATTCCTGTGCGGCGTACCAGGCCAGTTGATGATCTTCGGCGTCCCCGAGCACGAACTCGGCGTCGGTGTCGCCGAGATCGGCCGCGTCGACCACATCGACGGCCTTGGCCACCTGCGGCTCGGCGTCGGCCAGATCGACGTGCACAGAGGCGATCTGCTGGTAGCCGATCGGACCCGTCAGCCGGACCACCGCGTCGTCGAGGTCGGGTCGCAATTTCGCGCCGGTCACGTCGGCGGCGATCACCGCGCGGCGGTACACCGGCCCGCCGCCGGTGACCGGCGCGGCCTCGTCGGAGTCGGGGTCGGGGTCCGAGTCGGGGTCGGAGTCCTCCGACGACCCGATCGCCTCGCGTTCGGCGGCGAGCAGTCGCAGCGAGGCGCGGGCGGCCTCGTTCATGGCGACCTCGCCGAGCTCTTCCTCGTCACCGGAGGCGTAGGCCTCGCGCAGCGCGGGCGTCACCGCGAAGGCGGTCCCGCTGACCGGCGTCAGTTCCCTGCGCTCGACCAGCTCGCGCAGCATCGGCACCGTAGCCGGGATGTAGACCCGCAGCTTCTTCTGATCAGACGCAGGCACCGAGCATCTCCTCCATGGAATCGCGCACCGCCGTGGCGAGCACGCCGATGTCGGCCATCGCGTCGCGGTCGGCGTTGAGCCCGTAGAACACGCGCCCGTCGTAGGACGTGATCCCGATACTCGACGCTTGATTGCGCAGCAGTGGCGACACCGGGTACATCTCCAGCATCCGCGCGCCGCCGATGTACATCGGCGCTTGCGGACCCGGCGCGTTGGTGATCACCAGATTGAACGTGTGTTCTGCGAAGGTACTCGCCGCGCGCACACTCATCGCGTGCAGGCTGGCCGGAGCGAATCCGGCCAGGTGCACGAGGGTACGCGCGCGGACGCCGCGCCGCTGCCGCCCGTTGGATTCGGTGGCGTGCGCGATGTGCGACAGCCGCATCACCGGATTCGGCTCGCCGACCGGCAGATCGATCAGGAACGAGGACACCTCGCTCGCCGATTGCGCCTGGCCGTCGGTCCCCTCGACATACACCGACATCGGCACCACCGCCCGCAGCGTGGTCGACTCGCTGAGCGCTTCGCCGCGCGACAGCAGCCAGTTGCGCAGGGCGCCGGTGACCACCGCGAGGATCGCGTCGTTGATCGAACAGCCGAAACGCTTGCGGATCGTGCGGTAGTCGGCCAAGTCGGTGCGCACCACGGCGAAGCGCCGATTGCGCGAAGTGCGGGTGTTCAGCGGGCTGTCGGGTGCGCCGGTCGCGGCGGTGCGCACGGCGGCGACCACCGACTCCACCGCCTTGCCCGCCGTTCCGAGCACCGCGAACGCGTTGGCGCTCGCGTCGCGGGCCACTTCCAGCGCCCGGCGCGGCTGCGCGGCGAGCTGGCCCAGCGCGCTCACCAGCAGTTCCACTTCGCCGGGTTCGCGTGGCGCGATCCAGTCGTCGCCCGCGAACTCGCGTGGCGCCGGCCCGGCGTCGAGGATCACGTGACCGATCTCGAGTGCGGTGTCCCCGTCCACCAGCGCGGAATGGGTCTTTGTGAAGATCGCGCAGCGGCCCTCGGACAGCCGTTCGATCAGGTACATCTCCCACAGCGGCCGGGCCGGGTCCAAGGGGTGGGAGGCGAGCCGGGCGACCAGGTCGTGTAGTTGTTCGTCGGTGCCCGGACCGGGCAGCGCCGAGCGCCGGATGTGATAGGTGATGTCGAACCGGCTGTCCTCGACCCAGACCGGCCGCCCCAGCGACAGCGGGATCTCCCGCACTTTGCGCCGGTACCTCGGCACCAGCGCGAGCCTGCTCTCGACCAGGTCGATCAGCCGGTCGTAGTCCAGGATCGGCAGGCCGGAGCCGTCGCCCGATTCGGTGTTCTGCACGATCGCGAGAGAGCCGATGTGGATCGGATTGCTGCTCGACTCGAGCCGGTAGAACGCCGTGTCCTGCGGCGTCAGTCTCGTGATCACGCTGCCCGGTACTCCTTTTCCCGATGCCGCCCCCGCTTATTGTGCTGCCGCACCAACCGTTACCCCGGCCTTTGCGGCATTTTCCGACGAATTCGACGCACCACCCGAACCCCGAGGCCGCGACACGCCCCCCTACGAGCTCGGCAACCTCGATTCGATCACAGCGCGAACCGCGATGCACGGCCGCAGCGTCCGGCCGCCCACGTGTCGAAGCATCACCGCGCCACGCTGCCGGACCCGGGCGGGTAGTCGCGCATGTGACGAAGTCGCCAGCGGCTCCGCCGGCGACCCTCCCTTCGCGACGAGTCGAGCGCCGAGTAGCGCGGGGACCACATACGGCCCGTTTCGACCCGGCCACCGGTTCAGCGTGAGGTGAAGCACTACCGTTGTGCTCGGTCCGCGTCCGGGCCGCGTGCCGTGCATGTGCCGAGGTCACTACGGGCCCCGTTGGACCTGCCACCTACGTGTTCAGCATCTTCAGGTGGTGCCGTACCCACTGCGAGACCACGGAGGCCCGCCACCGGTTCGGCGTGAGATGATGCATCAAGTTGGGCTGACCCGTGCGCGGGCGATAGTCCCACATGTGACCAAGTCGCTACTGCTCCCGCTGGAGCTGCCACCTGGCGTGTCGAGCATTTTCAGGTGGTGCCGTGCCCACTTTGCGTGACCACACAGGCCCGACCACCGGTTTCGAGCGAAGCGAGACCGAGCATTGTCCGTTCGCGGCCCGGCTCGCGTCCGAGTGGCCGCCGCGTCCGCGACGAAGTCGCCAGCGGCGGTCGCTCGGACGCGAGCCACCAGGGGGCCGCGAACACGCAGCGCCGCAGGCGCTGCAAATCAGACAGAGCATTACCATGAAGCATGCAGCGGATTCCGCGCAACCGCGTGGGCCCGCACCGGCCCGGGGGCCGACGACAGATTTGACACACCGACCAGAGGACTGACGAGACCCGTGCCTGCGCTGACACTGACGAGGTTGCTTCGGATTGGTGAGGGTCGCATAGTCAAGCGGCTCTCGAATTTCGCCGACCAGGTCCTCGCCCTCGAGCCGGATTACGAGGACCTCAGCGACGCCGAGTTGCGGGCCAAGACCGACGAGTTCCGCGAGCGTTACGCCGAGATGGTCGAAGAGGGCGAGAGCGATCCGCTCGGCCAGCTGATGGCCGAGGCGTTCGCGGTCGCGCGGGAGGCGTCCTGGCGGGTGCTCAGCCAGAAGCACTACAAGGTGCAGGTCATGGGTGGCGCCGCGCTGCACACCGGCAATATCGCCGAGATGAAGACCGGTGAGGGCAAGACCCTCACCTGTGTGCTGCCGGCCTACCTGAACGCGATCAGCGGTGATGGTGTGCACGTCGTCACGGTGAACGACTACCTGGCCAAGCGTGACGCCGAGTGGATGGGCCGCGTGCACCGCTTCCTCGGTCTCGAGGTCGGCGTGATCCTGTCCGGCATGAGTCCCGCGCAGCGGCGGGTGGCCTACAACGCCGACATCACCTACGGCACGAACAACGAGTTCGGCTTCGACTATCTGCGCGACAACATGACCCACTCGCTGGACGACCTGGTGCAGCGCGGGCACAACTTCGCCATCGTCGACGAGGTCGACTCCATCCTGATCGACGAGGCCCGCACCCCGCTGATCATCTCCGGCCCGGCGGATGCCTCGTCGAAGTGGTACGCCGAGTTCGCGCGCATCGCGCCGCTGCTGAAGAAGGATCTCCACTACGAGGTCGACATCAAGAAGCGCACCATCGGCGTGCACGAGGCGGGCGTGGAGTTCGTCGAGGATCAGCTCGGCATCGACAATCTTTACGAGGCCGCGAACTCGCCGCTGGTGAGCTACCTGAACAACGCCATCAAGGCCAAGGAGCTCTACACCCGCGACAAGGACTACATCGTCCGCGACGGCGAGGTGATCATCGTCGACGAGTTCACCGGCCGCATCCTGGTCGGCCGCCGCTACAACGAGGGCATGCACCAGGCGATCGAGGCCAAGGAGGGGGTGGAGATCCAGCCGGAGAACCAGACCCTGGCCACGATCACGCTGCAGAACTACTTCCGCCTCTACGACAAGCTGTCGGGCATGACCGGCACCGCCGAGACCGAGGCCGCCGAACTGCACCAGATCTACAACCTCGGCGTGGTCCCGATCCCGACGAACAAGCCGATGATCCGGGCCGACCAGTCCGACTTGATCTACAAGACCGAGGAGGCCAAGTTCTCCGCAGTGGTCGACGACGTCACCGAGCGGCACGAGCGGGGGCAGCCGGTGCTGATCGGCACGACCAGCGTCGAGCGTTCGGAGTACCTGTCCAAGCAGTTCACCAAGCGCGGTATTCCGCACAACGTCCTGAACGCGAAGTTCCACGAGAAGGAAGCCGAGATCATCGCCGAGGCCGGCCGGCCGGGCGCGGTGACCGTCGCGACGAACATGGCGGGCCGCGGTACCGACATCGTGCTCGGCGGCAACCCCGACATCATCGCCGATATCCTGCTGCGCAAGCAGGGTTTCGACCCGGTGGAGACGCCGGAGGAGTACGAGCGCGCCTGGCTGCCCACGCTCGATCAGGTCAAGGCCCAGACCGCCGAGGACGCCGACGCGGTGCGTGACGCGGGCGGCCTCTACGTGCTCGGCACCGAGCGGCACGAGTCGCGTCGCATCGACAACCAGCTGCGCGGCCGCTCCGGTCGTCAGGGTGACCCGGGCGAGTCCCGCTTCTACCTGTCGCTGGGCGACGAGCTGATGCGGCGGTTCAACGGCGCCGCGCTGGAAGCGATCATGACGCGGCTGAACCTGCCCGACGACGTGCCGATCGAGGCGAAGATGGTGTCCAAGGCCATCAAGAGCGCGCAGACGCAGGTCGAGCAGCAGAACTTCGAGATCCGCAAGAACGTCCTCAAGTACGACGAGGTGATGAACCAGCAGCGCACCGTCATCTACGGCGAGCGCAACCGGATCCTGCGCGGTGAGGACATGGAGGGCCAGGTCCAGGAGATGATCACCGACGTGATCACCGCCTACGTGGACGGCGCCACCGCCGAGGGCTACGTCGAGGACTGGGATCTGGACAAGCTGTGGTCGGCGCTGAAGACGTTGTACCCGGTGAGCCTGGACTACCGGGACCTGACCGGCGAGACCGAGGTCGGCGAGGCGGGCGAGCTGACGCGCGAGGAGCTGCTCGAAGCGCTGCTGGACGACGCGCACGACGCCTACGCGCGGCGCGAGTCCGAGATCGATGGCCTCGCGGGCGAGGGCAGCATGCGCAATCTGGAGCGGCAGGTGCTGCTGTCGGTGCTCGACCGCAAGTGGCGCGAGCATCTCTACGAGATGGACTATCTCAAGGAGGGCATCGGCCTGCGCGCGATGGCGCAGCGCGACCCGCTGGTGGAGTACCAGCGCGAGGGCTTCGACATGTTCACCGCGATGCTCGACGGTCTCAAGGAGGAGTCGGTCGGCTTCCTGTTCAACCTGCAGGTCGAGGTGCAGCAGCCGCAGCCGGAAGGCGTCGCCGTCAGCCCCGGTCTGCGTTCCCCGGTCGGTACGGGGGCCGCGCCGCGTCCCCTTCCCACCGAGGAGGCTCCCGTCGCGAACGGGCACGGTGCGCCCGCGGCTCTGCGCGCGCGGGGCATCGATGACACCGCCCCGCGTGGTTTCAGCTACTCCGGCCCCGACGAGGGCGGCCGGGCCGCGGTGCACAGCGACGCCGAGGAGTACGGCGCCGACGGTGGTCCGCAGCCCACCCGCCGTGAGCGCCGCGAGACGGCCCGGGCGGAGGCGAAGGGCCGGCGCGGCCCGAAGTCCCGCCGCCGCCACTGATCCGCTGAACCGCGAAGGCGGTCAGGGTTTTCCTGGGCGCCTTCGTCGTGTTCGGACAGCCGGCAGCCGCGCCGAACTCGCACATCAGCCGGGTGAACCGGAGTATCTTCCTGGCGTGGACCGCGCAGCTGTCGAAGCATGGGTCGCCGGATACGAGCGAGCCTGGCGGTCGGCGGGCACGCGGCAGCTCGCCGACTTGTTCACCGCGGACGCCGGGTACCTCGTCTCGCCGTGGGCCCAGCCACTGACCGGTCTCGGCGCGCTCGCGGACTTCTGGGAAGCCGGCCGGGACGGGCCCGGCGAGCCGTTCACCATGCGATCGACGATCGTCGCGGTGGAGGGGGACACCGCGGTGGTCCGGGTGGAGGTGGAATACGCGCGAGACACGCCGGCACGGTGGCGAGACCTGTGGATCCTGCGCTTCGACGATGCGGGCCGCTGCGAGTGGTTCGAAGAATGGCCGTTCGCGCCCGGACAGCCGGACGGGCACTGATCCGGGCTACCAGGAATCGTTGGAGTTCAGGGCGACGAGCAGGCGGCGAATGGCGGCCACCCGGTGTTCCTTGCCGGTGATCTGGTCCAACGCGCACTCGGGGTCGGCGGGCGGACCGAGATGGGTACAGCCGCGCGGACAGTCCTCGATGGCTTCGGCGAGATCGGTGAAAGCGGCGATGACGTCGTCCGGGGTGATGTGGGCCAAGCCGAACGAGCGCACGCCCGGTGTGTCGACGACCCAGCCGCCGCCCGGCAGCGGCAGCGCGACCGACTGGGTGGAGGTGTGCTTGCCCTTGCCCACCCCGGAGACCTCGCCCACCGCCCGCTCCGCATCCGGCACGAGACGATTGACCAGCGTGGATTTACCGACGCCGGAGTGGCCGATCAACGCGGTGAGGTGATCGGTGAGCAGATCCAGCACCGGATCGAGCGGGTCATCGATGCCGCCGTAGACGATGGTGAGGTCGAGATCCTCGAAGGCGGCGGCGAATTCGGATTCGGCGGCCAGATCGTGCTTGGTCAGGCACAGAACCGGTTGCAGCCCACCGGCATACGCGGCGACCATGGCGCGCTCCACGAAGCCGGTGCGCGGGGGCGGATCGGCGAGCGCGACCACGATGAAGAGTCGTTCCGCGTTGCCGACGACGATTCGCTCGAACGGATCGGTGTCGTCGGCGGTGCGGCGCAACACCGTTCGGCGGTCGGTGACCCGAACGATGCGGGCCAGGCTGTCCGGTCGCCCGGACAGGTCGCCGACCACATCCACCCGGTCGCCGACCACGATCGGGGTGCGGCCCAGCTCCCGCGCCCGCATCGCGACGATCCGGCGTTCCGGATCGCCGCCGAGGACACACCCCCAGCGGCCCCGGTCGACCGCGACCACCATGGCCGACTCGGCGTCGCTGTGCTGCGGCCGGGTCTTGGTGCGGGGACGGGAACTACGCCCCGGACGAACCCGGACGTCGGATTCGTCGTAGCTGGCCGTGGATCGTCGCCCCTTCGTCAGCGCGCCGCTCCTTCGTCGGATAGCGCGGGTTCGAGCATCCGCTCCCACAGGGCGACGAAGTTCGGCAGGGTCTTGGCCGTGGTCCCGATGTCCTCGATCTCGATGCCGGGTACCCGGAGGCCGAGAATGGCTCCGGCCGTGGCCATCCGGTGGTCGGCGTAGGAATGCCACTTGCCGCCGTGCAGTTCGGTGGGCACGATCTCCAGTCCGTCCTCCGTCTCGGTCACCTTGCCGCCGAGACGGTTGATCTCGGTGGACAGCGCGGCCAGCCGGTCGGTCTCGTGCCCGCGCAGGTGGGAGATGCCCCGCAGCACGGAGGGGGAGTCGGCCAGCGCGGCCAGCGCGGCGACGGTGGGGGTCAGCTCGCCCACGTCGTGCAGGTCGATGTCGATGCCCGCCAAGCGGTCGGGGCCGTGCACGGTGAGTACGCCGTCGAAGATGCGCGCTTCCGCGCCCATCCGCACCAGGATCTCGCGGATCACGTCACCAGGCTGGGTGGTCAGCCGCGGCCAGTGCGGGATGCTGACCTCGCCGCCCGTGATCGCGGCCGCGGCCAGGAACGGGGTGGCGTTGGACAGGTCCGGCTCGATCTCCCAGTCCACCGCGCGAATCGGGCCGGGCTCGACGGTCCAGGTCTGTGCTGTGAAGCTGTCCGCGGGCGCCTGCACCCGCACGTCGGCGCGGCGCAGCATCTCCACGGTCATCTCGATGTGCGGCATCGAGGGCAGCGCCTTGCCGTCGTGGCGCACCACCAGGCCCTCGTCGAAGCGCGCGGCCGACAGCAGCAGGCCGGAGACGAACTGCGAGGAGCCGGAGGCGTCGATCGTCACGCTGCCGCCGCGCAGCGCGCCCGTGCCGTGCACGGTGAACGGCAGCGCGTCGCCGTCGATATCGGCGCCGAGCGCGCGAAGTGCGTCCAGGATGGTGCGCAGCGGGCGGATCCTGGCCTGTTCGTCCCCGTCGAAGGCGACCTCGCCTGCCGCGAGCGCGGCGACCGGCGGCAGGAAGCGCATCACCGTGCCCGCGAGCCCGCAGTCGACCGTGCCGCCGCCCAGCGGCGCCGGGGTGACGGTCAACGTGTCGCCTTCGCCCTCGATGTTCGCGCCGAGCGCGCACAGCGCCGCGATCATCAGGTCGGTGTCCCGGCTGCGCAGCGCGCCGGTGATCGTGGAAGGGCCGTCGGCCAGGGCAGCCAGGATGAGTGCCCGGTTGGTGATCGATTTCGACCCGGGCAGGGTCACGGTCGCGTGTACGGGGACTTCGACATGGGGCGCTGGCCAGAAGTTCACTCGTCCATCATCACACGCGGGGAAGTAACCGCCGGATCGGATGCCGCGGCGCGGCCGCGTGGTTGTGCGCCCGAGTCCTGTTTGCGCGGTTCGGGCGCGGACCATGTCCTCGCGATCAGCGTCGCGGAGTCCGTTCGCCGGGGCCGGATCGCTCTACTACCACCTGATATGGGGCCGGGTAGTCGACCAAGTCGAGTGTCCGGCCCCACGCGGGTTCCTTACTTGTTCCGCCCGTGCAGGAACGGAACGAGCTTGCGCAGCAGCTTCATCGTGGCGTCGGTGCGGCTGTAGCTCAGCAGCGCCATGCCGGGAACGGTGAAGCGCTGCACCGCGATCGAGTGCGGGCGGGCGAACTCGCGCAGACCCGGTTCGCCGTGGATGCGACCGATGCCGGAATCGCCGACGCCGCCGAAGGGCAGGCCGGGGATGGCGGCGAAGGCCAGCACGGAGTTCACCGAAGTCGCGCCGACGCGCAGCCTGCGTGCGATGTCCAGGCCGTTCTTCTTCGAGTAGACCGCCGAGGACAGCCCGTACTTGGAGTTGTTGGCCAGCTTCACCGCCTCGTCCACGCCGTCGACGGTGCGGATGGTGATGGTCGGGCCGAAGGTCTCCTCGGCCACCGCCTCGGAATTCTCGTCGGTGTCGACCAGCACGACCGGTTCGATGAACGGCGCCTTGACCGATTCGGGCCCGCCGAGCACCGCGGTGCCGCCGTTCTTCAGCGCGTCGTCGATGTGGCGGCGCACGATGTCCACCTGGCTCGGCATGGTCATCGGGCCGTAGGCGGCCTTGTCGTCGGAACCGGGCTTGATGTCGCTGAGGATGCGCTTGACCTCGGCGACGAACTCCTCGCGCACCGAGCGGTCCACATAGACCCGTTCGACGCCCGCGCAGGTCTGGCCGCTGTTGGCGGTGGCGCCCCAGGCGACCGCGTCGGCCGCGGCTTTGACGTCGGCGTCGGCGGCGACGATCACCGCGTCCTTGCCGCCGCATTCCAGCAGCACGGGGGTGAGCCGCTCCGCGGCGGCCGCCATGATCCGCTTGCCGGTGGCGGTGGAGCCGGTGAACGCGATCTTGTCGACCTCCGAACGCACCAGCGCCGCGCCGGTGGCGCCGTAGCCGTTGATCGTGATGAAGACGCCCTCGGGCAGTTCTGGATTGGCCTCGGCGAAGGCATCGGCGAGGAAGTTGCCGATGCCGGTGGAGAATTCGCTCGGCTTGAACACCACGGTGTTACCCGCGGCCAACGCGTAGGCGATGGAGCCGTTGGGCGTGTAGACCGGGTAGTTCCACGGTCCGATCACGCCGACGACGCCGAGCGGGCGCTGCTCGAGCCGGGCGCTGAAGTTCGACATGAGCGCGCCGGGGGAGACGCGCTTGGGGCCGAGCACCTTCTTGGCGTTCTTGGCCGCCCAGGAGATGTGCTCGAGCGCGAGCATCAGTTCCAGGAAGGCGTCGTCGCGCGGTTTGCCGTTCTCGGCGTGGATCAGCTCGCAGAACTCTTCCGATTTCTGCACCAGCTTGCTCGACCAGCGCAGCAGGTGCGTGCGCCGCTCGTCGAAACTCAGCGCGCCCCAGGTGGCGGCCGCGGCGCGGGCCTTGGCGACCGCGGCGGCCACCGCGGCCTCGTCGGCGATGACGTGCGTGCCGATCACCTCGCCTGTCGCCGGATTGACCGACGTCAGTGCCGTGTCGTGGTCGGCCGGTTTGGTGTCGGTTGATGTCACAGTGGGTCTCCTCTTGCCGTCTGCGGTGGACGGTCGATGCGGCGCGTCTGGGTGGACGGGCGACCGCCCTTCCGATGAGAGAATGCTATGCCACAACTCTCAACAGGTCATCAGCTATGCGTCAATTGTCTCCGACACTGTCGGTGGCGGGTGGGACTATCGGGATATGTGCGGACGATATGCGACCACGACCAACCCTGGCAGGCTGGCGGTCGAGTTGGATGCGATCGACGAGACCGAGACCGAGACCGAGACCGCTGAGGAGAGCTCTTTCGCCAACTACAACGTCGCTCCGACCACCCAGGTCCTGACCGTCGTCGAGCGGCACGACCAGGGCCACACCGACGACGACCCGAAGCGGCGTATCAGGCGCATGCGCTGGGGATTGATCCCGGTGTGGACCAAGGCCGCCGAGCCCGGCGTCCCGGTCAAGGGCAAACCGCTGTTCAACGCGCGCGCCGACAAGGCCGCCACCACGCCGTCCTTCCGCGACGCGGTGAAGTACCGGCGCTGCCTGGTGCCGATGGACGGCTGGTACGAGTGGATCGTCGAGCCGAACGCCGAGAAGGGCGGCAAAGGCAAGGTAGCCAAGCATCCGTACTACATGGCCAACGCGGATGGTTCCCGTCTCTACATGGCCGGACTGTGGTCGGTCTGGCGCGACCGGTCCCAGCCCGAGAGCGAGCCGCTGCTGTCGTGCACCATCCTGACCACCGACGCGGTCGGCGACCTGACCCGCATCCACGACCGGATGCCGCTACCCATGCCGCGGGAGCACTGGGACGCGTGGCTGGACCCGGACCATCCCGCGCCGGCGAGCCTGCTGGAGACCCCGTCCGAGGACGTGGTCGCCGCGATCGTGCCCAGGCCGGTACCACCGCTGGTCAACAGCGTGCGCAACAACGGGCCGGAACTGCTTGCCCGAGTGGACGAGCGAGAACAAGCCGAGCAGATCAGTCTTCTGTGACCGTCCGCGCGCATCGCCCATCTCGAGCGAGACCGGTGCGCGGCCCGGCTCGCGTCCGAACGGCCGCCCGTCGGCGACCGAGCAAAGTGGCGACCGCCCGGACGCGAGATCGTTGTGAACAACCAGCGCCGCATGCGCTGGAGAATCAATACAGCGGCGAATTCGACTCGCCTACAGTGAGCACTTCACGCTCGGCGAGGCGATATTCAGCCCGCACTTGATGATTCCGGCGACGAGGTCGATCAGTTTGGTGGTGACGTTGCCGCTGAGTTTCTCGGCTTTCTCGGCCCTGTCGTCGTCGTCATCGTCGTCGCTTCCGCCGTTGCCGTCGAAGTCGAAGACGCTGTCGTCGTCGACGTGGGTCACAGGCGGGGTGCCCGGTGCGGCGGCGGCGACGGGGGCTAGCAGGGTTACCGAACCGAGAGCCAAGACGAGAGCTCCGAACAACGCGACGATCATGGTGCGCATACGCTGGTGCGCGGACATTCGCATCACATCCTCGAGTCCGATGGATCTGGCACGTTCAAGTTACGCACAGATCGCGGTGGCAGTGGCTGAATTACGCGGATGTCACGGGCGCGGTCACCGCAGCGGTCAGCCGGATCAGGTCGGCGGGCGCCAACTCGATCTCCAGGCCGCGCCGTCCCGCGCTGCACAGCATCCGGTCCCAGGTCAACGCGGAGTCGTCGATCACGGTGGGCAGCGGTTTGCGCTGCCCGAGCGGGGAGATGCCGCCGAGCACGTACCCGGTCGTCTTCTCCGCCCGCGTCCTGTCCGCCATGCTCGCCTTCGACGCGCCGAGTGCCGCGGCGGCGGCCTTGAGCGACAACGTGTTCGGCACCGGGAGCACGGCCACCGCGAGCGAACCGGTGGCCAGCTCGATGACCAGCGTCTTGAAGATCTGCTCGGCCGCGACGCCGAGTTCGGCGCCCAGCGCGTCGACCGCCTCGGTGCCGTAGGAGTCGGCGCGCGGATCGTGCTTGTAGGTGTGCACGCGATGGGGCACTTTCGCTTGGGTCAACGCGCGGATCGCCGGTGTCGCACCTGCTGCCATGGGCCGAACTCTAACGGCGGCCGCGGCGCGATCCGCAAGTGATTTCCCCGTGGACTCGCCGCGAGCCCAAGGAGGCGGGAACACCGGGAGGGCCGGGCATGTTGTAGCCGGTACACAGCGCTCGGATTGATTTCCACCGCGTGAGCAGGCCCTATGAAGACGTGAAGGAGATGCCTGTGCCCGTGCTGCTCGACGACCGTCCGGTAGGGACCGAGGTGTCCCCGACCGAAGGCGGATTCTTCTTCGATATGCCGAAGCCGGTAGATTTGGCAGGTACGGCGATCGAAGGGACAGGTGTGACGAGCGACGATGACGTGGCGGCCGACGATGTCGGCACCGTCGACGATGCCGAGCTGGCACAGCGGTTCGAACGGGACGCGCTCCCGTTGCTCGACCAGCTCTACGGCGCCGCGCTGCGCATGACCAGGAATCCGGCGGACGCCGAGGACTTGGTCCAGGAGACCTATGTCAAGGCCTATCAGGGATTCAAGTCGTTCCGGGAGGGCACCAACCTGCGTGCCTGGCTGTACCGGATCCTGACGAACACCTACATCAACTCCTACCGCAAGAAGCAGCGCCAGCCCGCGCAGTACCCGACCGACGAGATCACCGACTGGCAGCTGGCCGCGACCGCCGAGCACACCTCGCAAGGACTGCGTTCGGCCGAGGTCGAGGCGCTGGACGCGTTACCGGACGACGACATCAAGGCCGCGCTGCAGGAACTCCCCGAAGAGTTCCGTATGGCGGTGTACTACGCCGACGTCGAGGGCTTCCCGTACAAGGAGATCGCCGACATCATGGGCACCCCCATCGGTACGGTGATGTCCCGGCTGCACCGCGGCCGGAAACAACTGAAGGGTCTGCTCGCCGATGTCGCGCGCGAGCGTGGTTTCAACCGTTCGGGGGAACGCCAGGAGGTCAAGCAGTGAGTACCGAACGGGACCCCGACATGGAGCTCGACTGCACGGCGGTGCTCGCCGACGTGTGGTTGATGCTGGACGGGGAATGCGACGAGGCGACCAGGGCCCGGTTGCAGCACCACATGGAGCATTGCAGTCCTTGTATCGAGGCCTACGGCATCGAGGAGAAGGTCAAGAGCCTGCTCAGCCGCAAGTGCGGCGGCGACCGCGCGCCCGAGTCGCTGCGGGAGCGGCTGACCATCGAAATCCGCCGGGCGGTCGTCACCAAGGAGACCTCGGTCGAGACCTCGGAGTGACCGGTTCGTGAAACGCGAGCGGCACGCCTTCCTACGGGAAGTGCGTGCCGCTTCGTGCTTGCGGGCCGAGCGTCGCCTCAGGCGTTGGGCCGCTTGCCGTGGTTGGCCGCATTGCCCTTGCGGCTACGCTTCTTACGTCCGCGCTTACCCATGAGTAGTCTCCCTTCTGGTTGAAGGCCATTCTTTCACGTGTGGTTGGCTGTACCGTCAGCGGATACAGGGCAACGAGTGAATGGGGTGCCATGGCTGAGGAAGTGCTCGCCGAGTTGGTGTCGGTCGTCTACCAGGTGGTCGTGCAAGAGGGCGACGCGGTGCGGGAAGGCGACACCTTGGTGATCCTCGAGTCGATGAAGATGGAGATCCCGGTGCTCGCGGAGTCCAGTGGCACGGTGACTTCGATCGGTGTCAAGGAAGGCGACGCGATCAAGGCGGGCCACCTGATCGCCGTCATCTCCTGATCGATTACGGCGGTAGATCTGCATGGCGACCCTGAGCGAGCTGCTGGCCGAGCACACCGACCTACCCGGCGTCGCCGTGGATCATCTGCAGCGGGTGGTCGGGGATTGGCAGCTGCTGGCCGATCTGTCCTTCGCCGATCTGCTGTTGTGGGTCGGTGCGGGCCCGGTGACGGAAGGCGCGGACATCGTGTGTGTCGCGCAGTGCCGTCCCACCACCGCGCCCACCGTGCACCAGGAGGACATGGTCGGCACCCTGGCTCTCCGGGCCGACCATCCGCAGGTGTTCGAGGCCCTGATGTCCGGCGACATCGTGCGAGCCGACAGCGACGTCGAGACATCCGGCGTCTACCACCCGCGCCCGGTGCACGCGATTCGTGAGGCCGTCCCGGTGCGCTGCGGCGACGACGTGATCGCGGTGCTGAGCCGGGACACCGAAGGGCAACGTTCCCGGGTACGCAGCCAGTTGGAGAGCGCCTACGTGGCGTGCGCGGACGATCTGTGCCAGATGATCGCCGACGGCACCTTTCCGACCACCGAGGATCGCGCGGCCACCCATTCCAGCCCACGCGCGGGGGACGGCTTCATCCGGCTCGACACCGAGGGCATAGTCGTCTACGCCAGTCCGAACGCGCTGTCGGCCTACCATCGGATGGGCTTGCAGGCCGACTTGGCCGGGCAGGATCTCGCGGTCACCACCCGCTCCTTGATCACAGACCCGTTCGACGCCCAGGAAGTGGTCGGCGACATCCAAGCCGCGCTGGCCGGGCGGACCGGGCGGCGGATGGAGGTCGAGGCGCGCGGCGCCACCGTGCTGCTGCGCACCCTCGTGCTGCGCCCGCACGGGGAACTGGCCGGCGCCGCCGTGCTCGTCCGCGACGTCACCGAGGTCAAGCGCCGCGATCGCGCGCTGCTGAGCAAGGACGCCACCATCCGGGAGATCCACCACCGGGTCAAGAACAACCTGCAGACCGTCGCCGCGCTGCTGCGCCTGCAAGCCCGCCGCACCGAGAACGAGGAGGCGCAGGTGGCGCTCACCGAGTCGGTGCGCAGGGTCACCTCCATCGCGTCGGTGCACGAGATGCTGTCCATGTCGGTGGACGAAGAGGTCGATCTGGACGAGGTGGTCGACCGGCTGCTGCCGATCATGGCTGACGTGGCTACGGTGCACACCGCGCGGATCAAGGTCCGCCGGGCGGGCTCGCTCGGCGTCTTCTCCGCCGAACGCGCCACCCCGCTGGTGATGGTGCTCACCGAACTGGTGCAGAACGCCATCGAGCACGCCTTCGATTCGGGCGAAAACGGCACGGTGACAATACGTTCCGAGCGTTCGGCCCGCTGGCTGGACGTGATCATCAGCGACGACGGCCGCGGTCTGCCGCCCGGTTTCAGCCTGGAATCCTCTGATCGGCTCGGCCTCCAGATCGTCCGCACCCTGGTCACCGCCGAACTCGGGGGCTCCATCGGGCTGCATCCCGGCGCCGATATCGGCACCGACGCCGTCCTGCGCGTCCCGCTGGGCCGTCGTTCAGGTCGCTGACCGTTCTCGGACCCGGTCGGCATCGTCGGAGGACCGGCGCGCACTGCCTCCGCCCCGGGCTCGGGAGCAGGTCGGCTCCGGCGGCGGTTTCGTTCCACTTCGCGCTATCGACAGTGGTGTCGCATCCACCGGTTCGATCGCGCGGGACCTCCGACGACCTGTTGCTGGGATGTCACCAGCGGCTGCGACGGGACGCGGTTTCCGGCTTGTGGCGGAATGGCCGCCGGAATGTCCGAATCGAGCGGAATGCGAGGTGTCAACCGGATTTGCGGCCGTCTCGACCTGCTCGGCAACCAATCTTTTTCCCATGCCTCGCGATCATCCGCAAGTCGAGACCGCATCGCGGGGACAGCCTGATGCGCGCTGCCGTTATTGCCGTCCCACGCAAGCCCATTGGCCTCGTTCCCGTTTCCCGGCGAAGCGAGACCGGCCATTTCCAGTTCGCGTCGGAGGTGCGAGAACTACGAAAACAACACAGCCCGGCACCTTTGGGTGCCGGGCTGAAATGCGTTACCGGGCCGGGCTGAATGGCCCGGTAAAGCCGGTCGTCTCGATCAGACGACGGTGCGGGTGCGGGTGCGTGCGTTACGACGCTTGAGCGCCCGGCGCTCGTCCTCGCTCATACCTCCCCACACGCCGGCGTCTTGTCCGGACTTCAGGGCCCAGGACAGGCAGTCGGCGGTTACGGGGCAGCGAGCGCAGACCAGCTTGGCATCGGCAATCTGTGCGAGCGCCGGACCACTGTTACCCACCGGGAAAAACAGCTCGGGGTCCTCATCGCGACAGATGGCCTTGTGGCGCCAGTCCATTCCTCTGCTCCTTTGCTGGGCGCCGCGCAGTGGCGCCTTTGGTTTGTGGATCGTTCACTTGTGCGACTCGAATGTTTCCGCACGGTTGCTTGTGAATGCTTTCACGAACACCGTAGATGTCAATAGGCACGCGGTGCACCGTGGGGAAGCTCACGCTCTGAAGGCCCCCGCATGGGGAGCCTGCCCGGTCCTTTGTACTCGCTCCACCTGCTTTTCGCAGCACAACCGCGATGTTTTCCGCGGCGTTTCGCCCTCAGAGCGGCCGTGGCGCCACGACCGCGAGGACGTCGGGCACCGCCGTGAAATCCACCACGTTGCGCTTGCCGATGAAGTCGCCATCGATTTGCAGGCCGATGGGTTCTTTGGACTCGATTCGTACGGTGGGAACGTCGTCTGCTCGAAATAAATTGCGCGACTTGGGGTTTCCGTTGGACGCCAGAAGTTGCCGCGCGAGTAGGAGTGTCGGGAGCACGGCCATGGAGCGCACCGCGAACACCCCGAGGCCCGTTTCGAACCGGGTGCCGGGGTTGGTGTGCACCGGCGTGGCGTTCAGATAGGTCCAAGGTGTGGTGTTGGTAACGAACGCGTAGTGCACCCCGTCCACGGGCTTGCGGCCCGGGATCTCCACCTGAACGCCGGGTTCCTTGCGCTTGGCCCGGAAGAATTGTCGCACGGTTGTTCGAACGTAGCGTGCCGGGGTCGCGGTGCGGCCGCGCGCGCGACTGGCATCGATCGCCTCGCACACGTCGGCGTCCAGTCCGACGCCCGCGCTGAAGCAGAACCAGCGGTCGTCGGCGAGCCCGAGGCCGATGCGGCGGTCGGAGTCCCGCGTGAGCAGGTCGATGAGCTGGTTGGTGGCGGTCACCGGGTCGGAGGAGATCCCCAGCGCCCTGGCGAAGACGTTCGCCGAGCCGCCCGGGATCACGCCCAGGCGCGGCAGCCAGGCCTGGCCGTCGTCCAGGACCGGCAGCGGCAGGAACCCGTTGATGGTCTCGTTGACCGTCCCGTCGCCGCCGTGCACGACGATCAGGTCCATCTCGTTGGTCGCGGCCCACTGGGCCAGTTCCGCGGCGTGACCGCGGTGCTGGGTGTGCGCAACGGTCAGTTGGGTGCGGCTCTCCAGAGCGTGCGCGAGTAGGTCCCGGGTCGCCGGCGTTGTGGAGGTGGCATTCGGGTTCACGATCAGCAGCGTCCGCACGAGGGCAGCCTAGTTGGCGGCCGGCCCGCGCCGGAAAAGCGGCGAGCGTGGCCCGTGCGTCGTTCTCCCGGCACAAGCCAGGGCGATGGCGCGGTCGGGTGAGTCGTAGGCTTGCCGCGTGAACGAGCGTCATCGAGGGAAGCGGGGACACCGTGCGCTGGCGCGCACGACGGAGCCGAGTGCGGGCGAGGCGCGGTCGTGAGCGACAAGGGTGCGACGGGAATGGCGCCGACGACGGTGCGGGTGGCCGGCGCTCTGGTGACGCTCGAAGGCGTCGTCGCCGTGGGTGTCGCGATCGTGCTGGTGGTGCGCGGGCTGCTGGGTCACGACCAGTCCGCGGCGAGCGGTTACGGCACGGCCGCCTGGTTCGGCATCCTCGGCGGCGCGGTGCTGGCCGCGGGCGTCGGGCTGCTGCTGGGGAAACGCTGGGGGCGCGCCATCGCCGTCATCGCTCAGCTGCTGCTGCTCCCGGTCACCTGGTCGCTGCTCACCGACTCTCATCAGCCGGTCTACGGCGCTGCGCTCGGAGTGGTCGCGATCGCGGCGCTCGTGCTGTTGTTCGCGCCGCCGTCGACGCGCTGGATGGCGCACGACTACGGGGTCGAGCCGGAATAGTCCCCGGTCGCCGTGCGCAGCGCCGACCGGCACAGGTGGTCGGCGTGCCGGGTGGTTTCCGGTAGCCGGTAGTTCGGGGTCAGGGCGAGCACCTGGGCGCAGGCGGTGTCGAGGTCGATGCGGTGCCCCACGGAGACGAAGACCGGTTTGACGCCGGTTCTGGTGCGCAGCGCACGCCCGACCACCGCTGCGTCGATGGTGATGTCGGTGGCCGCGCCGCGTTGCGGACCCGGCTCGGTGTAGTCGCCCCACACTGTCTTCGCGACGCCGATCGTCGGCACCCCGGTGAGCAGCCCGAGGTGGCAGGCGAGGCCGAAGCGCCGTGGATGGGCGAGTCCTTGCCCGTCGCAGACCAGCAGATCCGGTGCCGCGTCGAGCTTTTCGAGCGCGGCGAGGGTTGCCGGGATCTCACGGAAAGCGAGCAGTCCGGGCACGTAGGGGAAGGCGGCGGTCGCGTGCGCGACGGCCGAAGCGACCGGGCGGAGGGTGTCTGCCGCCAGGACGACTACCGCGGCGGCTACGGCGCTGTTGTCGCCATAGGCGGAGTCGAGTCCGGCGACGGTGCGGAACCGGGTGCCCGGTGGGGTGACCGGGGAAACCAGCGGCCGCAATTCGTCCTGCATCGCCATGGCCGATTCGGCGGTGGTGGGCCAGGACTCGCGATCGAGCGGCGGGAACCAGGGCACGCGCGCTACCGTGTTTCGGCGGCCAGCTTGCCGAGCGCGTCGCCTGCCAGCCGATAGCCCGCCCATTCGTCCTGGGCTACGGCGCCGATCGACTCGTAGAAGTCGATCGAAGGCTGGTTCCAGGTCAGCACCGACCAGGCCACGCGGCTGTAGCCGTGGTCGACCGCCTCCTTCGCCAGGGCCGTGAGCAGCGCCTTGCCGTAGCCCTTGCCCCTGGTTTCCGGTTTGACGTACAGATCTTCCAGGTAGATGCCGTGCACGCCGTCCCAGGTGGAGAAGTTGAGGAACCAGATGGCGCAGCCGAGCAGACCCGACTCGTCCGCGACCACGTGCGCGAACAACTTGGGCTCCGGCCCGAACAGCGCGGAGTGCAGCTGTGCGGTGGTGACCGTGCACTCGTGCCGCGCCTTCTCGTACTCGGCCAGGTCGTAGATCAGGTCGACCAAGGCGGGCACGTCCGATGCGACGGCGCGGCGCAGGACGGCGTCGCCGAGGTCGACGACGGGGGAGTCGGTTCGGGTCACAGTGACGCTCCGTTGGGTACCAGATTGTGCGCGCGGATCGCGCGCACGTCGTGTTCGTAGCCGAGGACGGTCAGCGCGCCGGTCGACATGGCGAATCGGCGGCCCTCCCGGACGTCGAATTCGGCCCAGCGGGCGATCAGCGCGCGGGAGAAGTGGCCGTGCCCCACCAGCACGATATCCCGCTCCGGCAGCACCGGCGCCACGGCGGCCAGTACCCGGTCGGCGCGTTCGCGAACCTGCCGCGCGGTCTCGCCGTCCGGGACCGGGCCGGTCCAGACGGTCCAGCCGGGCACGGACTCGCGGATCTGCGGGGTGGTCAGGCCCTCGTAGGCGCCGTAATCCCATTCGGCGAGGTCGTCGTCGACCACGGCGTCGGTGAGTTCGGCCAGCTCCGCCGTGCGCATCGCGCGTAGCCGAGGGCTGGTGCGCACCAAAGGGTTTCGCAGTCCCAGCGTGGCGAGCAAGACGCCCGCGGCCCTGGCCTGCTGCTCGCCGCGCTCGGTGAGCGGGAGGTCGGTGCGGCCGGTGTGCCGCCGCTGTGTGGACCAGCTGGTCTCGCCGTGGCGAAGCAGCACAACGCGGGCGTCGTCGAGTGCGGACATGTCTCCATGATGGTGCACCGATGATCATGGTGCGCCACGCGCCGTGGATCAGGCGTTCGACGCCGTGCCCGCGACCGGGCCGAGCGGTTCACCGATCTCGAGCACCACCAGCGGCAGCGGTCGCGAAACCTTGGCCTGGTATTCCGCGAGCAGCGGATTGTTCGCTGCCACCCAGCTCGCGAATTCGTCGTACTCGGCGCCCTCGAGTGCCCGCGCCGTGCCTCGGTACACGGTTTGCCCGAACTCGATGGTGACGTTCGGATCGGCTTTCACGTTGTGGTACCAAGCCGGATATCTGTCCTCGATGAACGAACTCACATACAGGGTTTCGCCGCGGCGCAACACGCCCAGTGGTACGAGGTGGCGCTTGCCGCTCTTGGCGCCTGTGGTGGTGAGCAGCACCAGTTCACCGCCTTCATAGGCGCCGCCGACCTTGCCCGCGTTGTCGCGGAACTCCTGGATCACGCCGTCGTTCCACCTGGCGATCTCTTCTTCGGAGTACTCCCGGTTCCACGGCGCGTCCGGATCGTCGTAGGACGCGGTCGCGGGCTTCGATCCGTCCGCGGTGGCTTCGATTTCGCTCATTCCCTCAGTCTGCCTCGAGGCACCGACAGATTCGGCGGCGTCACCCCAACGCGTGCAGTTGTGCGTCGCGAAGTTCGAGCACGGTGTTCCCGACCACGGTGAGGGAGATCGGACTGCCGGTGTAGCCGGGCCGCTCCACCGGGATGCGCCCTGCTTCGGCTCCGGTGGCCGGGTCGAGGACAGTGAACGCGCCCGCGGTGGGCAGCAGCAGTTTTCCTGCCATGAGCGCCGGTGATCCGAGGGCTCGGCCCGCGGTCCACAGCGGGTCGAACGTGCTGCCGTTCAACGCGATCACGCTGTTCCCGGTGAAGACCAGATAAGCGGACCCGATGCGGGTGGTGGTCGCCGCGCTGCTCAGCGGCGCCGAAAGCTGATGCGTCACAATCGGATTGCCGTTGCCGTCGTAGACGGCCAGGCGCGGCGGAAGCGGTTCGGCGCCTGCCGCGATACCGGGGAAGTAGAGCACGATCCGGCTGTCGGACACCGCGACCACCCTGGCCTCGGCGGAATCCGCTCCGGGACCGGTCAATACGTGCGAGCCGTGCTCCTCGGGCACCGTATTGTCCTTGGGCGCCGGGTTGAGCACGGTGAGCCGGGCGGCCGGGTCGGCGGGGCAGCGCTCCAGCACGGCGAGCCGAGACGGGCTGGAGCCGGACGACAGCAGTGTGCAGCCTTTGCGCGGCTGGGTCTTGACGTTCACCGGTGCGTCGACGAAGCCGTACTCCACGGTGCGCACCAGGTCCGAGCGCCACATCTCCAGCCGCTGCGCTCCCTGCGCCAGGAGGTAGGTGCCGTCGACCGACAGCCGCACGTCCTGGTCCATGTAGCTGCTACGAGCTGTGCGACGGGCGCCGCTGTCGCCGGCCAGCATCGTGGCCTGGCTGCAGCCGCGCTCGTCGCGGTAGACCGCGATCACCATGCCGTATTGGCCTTCGACACCGCACAGCGGCAGGTCGCGCCGGTATTTCCAGAGCTGGTCGCCGGTGCGCGGATCGCGGCCGGTGACCGTGTGCTCGTCGCCGGTCACCGCGACGCCGCCGGACACGAGCGCTCGCGCGCTCGCGCCGTCCGGCGCCCGCCACAGTTCACGCAGCGAGGTCGGCAGCTGATCGGCCGCCGCCGGAGTTGGCACCGTGGACGACGCGGTCACCGATTCGGTGCCGTGCGCGTCCCCGCGCACCCACACCACGAGCCCCGCGATCACGACGAGAACCGCGATCGCCACTGCGGAGATGATGTCGGCGCGCGTCCGCCGCTCGGGTGCGAGCACGAGTGCGAGACTAGCCGATCCGGGCGATCAGGCCGATGCGGCCGTCGCGGGCTCGGCCGCGCTCCCGGTGTCCTCGGCCGCCGCTTCGCCTTCGCCGGAGCGACGGCGCCTGCGCCGACGGCGAGCGGGCCGGTCGGCCGATCCGGTCTCGTCCGCGTCGTTGTGGTCCTCGTTGTTGCCGCCGGCGTTGTTGCCGCTGGCGTTGTTGCCGCTGGAGTCGTTCCTGTCGGCGTCGTTGTCGCCCGAGGCGTCGGTGCTCGACTCGTCGGCGGCGGTGTTGTCCGTCGCGTCGTCGGTCGTCTTGCGCCGCCTGCGCCTGCGGCGGGCGGGCTTGTCGGCCTCGTCGGCTGTCTGCTCCGGGCCCGTCGCCTCGTCACCGGCGGGAGTCTCGGTGTCGGCCGTGTCGGTGGCGTTCACCGCGCCGTCGATCGGCTGACCGCCACGGGTGCGCCTGCGATTGCGCTTGCGCGGAGTGCGGGCGGGGCGTTCGACGACGACCGCCTCCGGGTCGCGTTCCGGCTTCGCCGTGCGCACGACACCGGTCACGCCCTCGGGAATACCGAGATCCGAGTACAGGTGCGGTGAGCGCGAGTACGTCTCGACCGGCTCGGGGATGCCGAGTCCGAGCGCGCTGTTGATCGCCGACCAGCGGTTGAGCTCGTCCCAGTCGATCAAGGTCACCGCGACGCCGGTGCGTCCGGCCCGGCCGGTTCGCCCGATCCGGTGCACGTAGGTCTTCTCGTCCTCCGGGCACTGGTAATTGACGACGTGCGTGACGTCATCGATGTCGATGCCACGCGCCGCGACGTCGGTCGCGACCAGCACGTCGATGGCGCCCTTGCGGAACTTGGTCAGCGCCTTCTCACGGGCGATCTGCCCGAGGTCGCCGTGCACCGCGCCGACCGCGAACCCGCGCTCGGCGAGATCGTCGGCCACTTTCTGCGCGGTGCGCTTGGTGCGCGTGAAGATCATCGTGGCGCCGCGGCTCTCGGCCTGAAGTATCCGGGCGATCAGCTCGCTCTTGTCCAGGGCGTGTGCGCGATAGACGAACTGCGCGGTGCGGTCGTGCACCGCCGAATCGTGCGGCTCCTCGGCCCGGATATGCGTCGGGCGGGACAGGAAGGTGCGCGCCAAGGTGATGATCGGACCCGGCATGGTCGCCGAGAAGAGCATGGTCTGGCGCTTGTCCGGGACCATGCCGAGGATGCGTTCGATATCCGGGAGGAAGCCCAGGTCGAGCATCTCGTCGGCCTCGTCCAGCACGAGCACGCCGACCTTGCCGAGGATCAGGTGCTGCTGATCGGCCAGATCCAGGAGGCGGCCGGGCGTGCCGACCACCACGTCGACACCGGAGCGCAGCGCCGCGATCTGCGCCTCGTAGGGGCGGCCGCCGTAGATGGAGGCGACGCGCAGCGGTCCCTGGTGGTTGGTCAGGTACTTGCTCGCGTTCTCCAGATCCTTGGTGACCTGGATGCACAGCTCGCGCGTCGGCACGATGATCAGCGCTCGCGGCGTGCCGTCCAGCGGTGTGGTGCCGGTATCCGCGGTCGCGATCCGGTGCAGCAGCGGCACGCCGAATCCGAAGGTCTTACCCATGCCGGTGCGGGCCTGACCGATGAGATCCTCCCCCGCGAGCGCCAGCGGGAGGGTCAGTTCTTGAATGGCGAAAGTACGTTCGATTCCCATCTCGCCGAGGGCGCGGACGATTTCCGCGCGCACGCCCAATTCGGCGAAAGTCGGGGCGGTATGCGTTGCGTCCAGTTCGGCCGTCAACAGGGTCTCCGCCAGTCCCGGTTCCTGATCGACTGTGATCTTGCTCAGGTTCGTGCCTTCCTCGTAATCACGTCCCGCGCGCACGAGGTGGGGCGGACCGGGCGGTCCACGACGACCACGACTCCGCAGGCGATACTCCACCCGGCCACGCTCCGGATGCCGGGCGCCTGCCCCGAAAAGCGGCGGCTACCTCGCAAAACATCGGCGCGGCGCACTGGTGACGCGGATCTGGTGCGCGCACATTTTCCTGTCCAACGAAAACTTCGCACTCGAAACCGGTCGGCGGTCGTAGCGGCGTCCCCGCGGTGTGCGTGAGCGCGACGTCCGGCAACTCCGTCGAGCGAAACTTTCGTTGTCCGAGGTGATTGTAGCGTGATATTGTTCCTCGCTCGAATTGCCACCGCGGCGCGCTGTGGAAAATCGTGATTCCCGCACCTCGCTTTCGCCGCGCCGGGCGCCGACGTACGCTGCGCGACATGGCAATTCATCCGGCGCGTCAAATCTGGGCGACGCTCGAACCGTTACACGATGTCGTCTATTTCGGAACCGGCGTCAAGGAGGCGGGCCTCGGCATCGGCTTGCGCGGCTACTGGCAGACCTACTTCGCGTTCCGCGCCGCGCCGCTGGGAGCGGTGACGCCCGCGACGGTGCGGGCGGCCTTCGCCGGATTCCACCCCGACATGGTGCATCGCGCGCTGCCGGAGGCGTGGCAGCGGGCGACGCCGCAGCAGTGTCTGGACGCCCGGCTCGAGCTGGCCACCGGGTTGCTGCGTGGCGTCGGCGCGGGTGACGCGGTGTGCGCTCGGGCGGTCGAGCTGCTCGCGCCGGCGCAGCGTGCCGCCGATCCCACCGGGCGGGTGCTGTTCGCCGCGAACGCGGACCTGCCGCTGCCCGCCGATCCGGTGGCCGCGCTGTGGCAGCTGGCCACCTCGCTGCGCGAACATCGCGGTGACGGTCATGTCGCGGCTCTGGTCACCCACGGCCTGACCGGGCGTCAAGCGCTGGTCGCGCAGGTGGCCGCGGGCAAGGCGCCGGAATCGGTGATGCGGCCCGCGCGCGGGGTGTCGGAGGCGGAGTGGGCGGATGCTTTCGACGAGCTGCGCGCTCGGGGCGCGGTCGGCGGAGAGCCGGTCACCCCGACTCTCACCAGCAGCGGGGCCGCATTGCTGGCCCAAGTGGAGGCCGAGACCGACGAAGCGGCGTGGACCGGCGCGCTCGCGACGCTGTCGGCCGACGCGATCACGGAGCTGACCACATCGCTCGAGCCCCTGGTGCGCAGGGTGCAGGAGGCGGTGGTGCCGCCGCTCAACCCGGTCGGCATGGGGCCGCGGTAGCGCGGTCGGCGGAGTTGCCTGTTACCGGCGGTACCGGCATGTGCGACTCTGTTCGGTGTGAGCCTTGCCGACACTGTCACCCTCGCCGCACGCAACGCGTGGGCACTGACCTTCGGCTCCGGCATCGAGGCGCCGGACCCGACTCCCACGACGGTGCTGTGGGACCAGCCGCACCGGCAACTGCGACGGTTCGAGCGAGCGGACGCGCACGCACCGCACGACGATTCGGCCGTCCTGCTGGTTCCGCCGCTCGCCGCGCCCGCCACCTGTTTCGATCTGCGGCCCGATCAAAGCCTGGCACGTTTCCTGCTGGAGATCGGCCGCCGCCCGTACGTGGTCGACTACGGCGAGATCACCTTCGCCGACCGGCGCATGGGCTTCGAGGACTGGACCGACGACATCCTGCCGGAGGCGGTGCTGCGCACCAGCGCCGATCGCGACGGAGGTCCGGTCGATCTGGTCGGCTGGTCGCTCGGCGGCACGCTGTCCCTGCTGACCGCGGCGGCCCACCCGGAGCTGCCGATTCGATCCATCACGGCCGTCGGCTCGCCGCTGGACTACGACCGGATGACCGGCGTTCCGCAGTTGCGCGCGGTCGCGAAGCTCACGGGCGGCCGGGCCACCTCGACGGTCGTCCGCGCGGCCGGTGGCGTTCCTGCGACACTGACTCGAATCGGCTACAAAGTCACCGCCTGGGATCGCGAACTGACCCGGCCGTGGTTCGTCGCGAGCAATATCGCGCGCACCGAGGCGCTGGCGAAGATGGAGACGATCGACCGGTTCATGGCCGCGATGCCCGGGTATCCCGGCCGTTTCTACGGGCAGTTGTGGGGACGGTTCATCCTCGCCAACGACATCGGGCGCGGGGTCGTCCAACTGGGCGGACGCCGGATCGAGCTGGCGAAAGTGACCGCGCCGGTCCTGCTGGTCGGCGGACCCTCCGACGTGATCACCCCGGCTCCGGCCGTCGAAGCGGGCGCCGGTGTGCTCACCGGAGCGGCGGCCGTTCGCTACGAGACCGCGCCCGGCAGCCACCTGGGCATCCTGGCCGGACCGACCGCGCGTGACACGACATGGAGTTACCTGGAGAAGTTCCTGGCCGAGCCCGCCTGAGCCACGGTGAGTATTACGCTGGGGCCCATGGGAGCACAGTCACCTGCCGCGTTAGGTGTTTCGTCGACCGACCCAGCAAGCCTCTCCATCCCCGCGAGCCATCCCGGTGTGACCGATCTGTTCGCTGTGCTCGCGTACGGCGAGATCTCCGCGTTCTATCGGCTGGCGGAGGAGGCCAAGCTGTCGCCGACCCTGCGGGGCAAAGTGGCGGTCGCAACCATGGCCGCGGCCGAGATGGAGCATTTCAAGACGCTGGAGTCCGCGCGCGGCGCCGATGTCTTCGACGCCATGGCGCCGTTCGTGCGGGCGCTGGACGACTACCACGCCTCCACCGACCCCTCCACGTGGCTCGAGTCGATGGTGAAGTTCTACGTCGGTGACGGCATCGCCGCGGACTTCTACACCGAGATCGCGGGCGCGCTGACGCCCGACGTCGCGGCGGTGGTGCGCGACGTGCTCGCCGAGACCAGCCACTCGGAGTTCGTCGTCGAGGAGGTCCGCCGAGCGGTCACCGAGAGCCGCTCCGAACGCGACCGGCTCACCCTCTGGGGAAGGCGGCTGCTGGGCGAGGCGATCACGCAAGCCCAGTTCGTGATGGCGCAGCGCGACGAACTCACCGATCTGGTCCTCACCGCCACCGGTGATCTCAACGGGATCGCGGCGCTGTTCGAGCGGATGCAGGACAGTCACGCCGAGCGCATGGCGGTACTCGGCATCTGAGCGCGGCTACGCGTTCGCCGCGCGATCGGTGACCAGCCGCAGGCCGGGCGCGTGCATGTTCGCCTTGTCGGCCAGCCAGACGATGATGCTCTGATCCCGGTCGGCTTCCAGGGTCTCGAACGACACCTCGACCATGCCGTGCGCGGGATGGTCGAGGTGCAGCGTGCCCGAACCGGGAGCGCCGACCCGGTGCGGTTTCCAGCGGTCCGCGAAATCCGGGAGGCCGCGCAGCGCCTCGATCGTGGCCCGTAGCGAATCGTCGCCCGGCCAGTGCAGCTTGGCGCGGCAGAGCGCGGCCGTGAAAGTATCGGCGGCCTGCTCCCAGTTGCGCACGACCCGCCGGGCGGCCGGGTGCGTGAACGTGTACCAGGCGAGGTTGGGCTGATCGGGTCCGTCCAGTAGTCCCAGCGGAGCGACGAAATCGGCCCAAGCCCGGTTCCAGCCCAGCACGTTCAGCCGTCGGCCGACCACGAAGGCCGGCGTGGGCTGCAAGGCGTGCAGGATGGTCTCGATCGTCGGGGCGAGCCGCTCCTCGGCGGATTCGTTACCGGGGCAGCGGGATTCGTTGCCGGAGGCCAAGGCGAGCATGCTGAAGTACTGCCGATCGTCGCCGCGCAACAGCAGCGCGTCGGCCAAAGCCTCGATCACCGCGACCGACGGGTTGGTGTCGCGCCCCTGCTCCAGCCGGGCCAGGTAGTCGGCGCTCACTCCGGCGCGGACGGCCACCTCTTCACGGCGCAGGCCCGGTGTGCGGCGGCGTCCGCCCTCGGGCATGCCGACGTCCGACGGCCGCAACTCGGCGCGCCGGGCGATGAGGAACTCCGCGAATCCGTTACGAGCCATGCGTCCCATCGTGCCCGGTCCGGGCACGATTATCCGCGCCCTGTCAGGTCCAGGATAACGGCGGTCTGGCTACCGGACCGAGGTCCGGTCATTGTCGGAGGTATGACATCCACCTCGGAATCCACCACGCTGAAAACCGGTTCGTGGGCGCTCGACGCCGCGCACTCCTCGGTCTCCTTCTCCATTCGTCATCTCGGCATCTCCAAGGTGCGCGGCGGATTCACCCGGTTCGAGACCGAATTCGTGGTCGACGAATCGGGCGCCGCCACCATCGGCGCGACGATCTACCTCGACTCCTTCGACACCGGCAACCCGGACCGGGACGCGCACATCCGCACCGCCGACTTCCTCGACGTCGCCAACCGCCCCACGCTGACCTTCCGCGCCACCGAACCGGTGGTCGTCGCGGAGTCCTTCGAGGTGCAGGGCGAGGCCACGCTCGGCGCGATCACCAAGCCCGTCACGCTGGAGGTCGAGTGGGGCGGCGTGCAGGACTTCGGTCCGACGGGCGATCGGCACGCGGGCTTCTCCGCCACGGGCACCATCAAGCGCACCGACTTCGGCGTCGGCGGCGCACTGCCCGGCATGCTCAGCGACACGGTGAAGATCGAACTTGAAATCCAGCTCATCGAACCCAAGTAAGCGGCGCCAGACGGTGTTCGCGGAAGGCGAACATCGTCCCCGCCGCACGCTTCTACAGCGAACGCACCGACTGATGTCGCAAGTACATGGGTAACTCCTCGGGTACGCCCAGACCAGGAGAGGTGCGAGAACGCAGGACCTGAACGAATCCCGCGCGTCACCTGACTGGTATGGCCTGAAGATGCGGAGAGGCGGGGGAGCCTGAAAACTCGGAGAGGCGGGGGAGCACTAGCCTGGACTCGACAGCACAGGACTCTCAGGTTCGGAGGTTGGCCGTGGAGGTCAAGATCGGTATTTCGGATAGCCCGCGCGAGCTGGTGATCAACAGCGCGCAGACCCAGGACGAGGTCGAGAAGCTGGTGTCCGGTGCGCTCGGCAGCGACGGTGGCGTCTTGGCGCTCTCCGACGAGAAAGGCCGCAAGTTCCTGATCCAGGCGTCGAAGGTCGCATATGTCGAGATCGGCTCGACCACCGGCGGCCGCGTCGGTTTCGCCGCGGTCTGATCCGGCTCCGGCCACCTACGCATCGAGCCCCCGCCCCCGATCACTCGGGGGCAGGGGCTCGTTTCGCGTTGTGCCGCGTTCAGTCGATCGGGTGCAGGGGGACGTGCTTCAGGCCGCCCCACGCGAGCGAGACGGTGGTGTCGACCGCCTCCTCCTTCGGGATCGGCCGATCGGCCTCCAGCCAGTAGCGCGCGGTGAACTGGCTCGCGCCGACCAAGCCGACGGCCAGGATGCGGGCGCGGTAGGGGTCCAGGCCCGAGTCGTGCGCGACCAGATCAAAGACCGCGTCCACGCAGGCCTCGGTGGCTTGCTCGACCCGGCGCTGCACCTGCGGCTCACTGGTGAGGTCGGACTCGAAGACCAGCCGGAAGCCCTGCATTTCGTTGTCCACGAAATCGAAGTACGCCTGCACCGCCGCGCGCACGCGCTGCTTGTTGTCGGTGGTGGAGCGCAGCGCCTGGCGCACGCTGGACACCAGCATGTCCACGTAGTTCTGCAGCACCGCGAGGTAGAGCTCCAGCTTGCTGCTGAAGTGCTGGTACAGCACCGGCTTGCTCACTCCGGCGCACTGTGAGATCTCGTCCATGCCCGCGGCGTGATAGCCGCGCTGCACGAAGACCTCGCTTGCCGCCGCGAGTAGCTGAAGACGTCGCTCGTCGCGTGGAAGCCGCGTACCGCGTTTGGCGGGCGCCACGGCCTCGGACGACGATCGACGGGACGTCATCCGGTCCACGAGGTCAGTCATTTTCGGCTCTCCCAGTCGATTCCCCGGCGAAGGGGTGTGCACCGGGTCATCTCATGAACGATACCCGGTTGTCGCCCGCCCGCGGATCGCGGCCGGACAACTGGTGCCACCCGCGCAGAATTGTCGCACTTCCGGGACCGCGCATGTGCCCGTGAGTGGGGAATCGCGGCTGTGAGACGCTGGTGAACGTGACCGACCGACCGGAAAGACCACCCGGTGGGCGGCGTGGTGCGCGGTACCCGGCTGGCTCCGGCGCGCCCGGTTCCGTAGGGTCGGACGACGTGGCGAGAACCTGGCCAGTGGCGCAATCCGGTGGTGCGGCTCGGACCGGCGCAGCCAAGCGGTCCGGGGCAGGCGGCGGGTCACCCGGTCGCGGGCGGAAGAAGCGCAAGAACGCCGAAGCGTCCGAAGCCCCTGCGCGACAACCCGATTCCGACCAGCAGCATGACCGGGACGGTGTCGAGATATACGATCCGCTCGGGCTCTACTCCCACAAGGCCGACCGGTCCCACCAACCGCTGCGCGCTCGCTGGGATCCCACCGCCCCCGACGAGGGCAGGGCCAGGGCCCGCCCGGAGCGGGACGCCAAGAAGCAGAGCGCGCTCGGCAGATTCGTTTCGACCTATGGCTGGCGGGCGTATGCCTTGCCGGTCTTGGCCGTGATCACCGTTCTGGTCGTCGTCGACGCGATCCGCGCCACCCGCACCGGCGATATCGTGGGTCTCGATCCGGCGCTGGGGCGACTCAGTACGGCCACCGCGACCGCGGGCATCATCGGCGCTCCACCGGGCGACGGGCACTTCCCCACCGATCTACCCACCGGGGCACTGCCGGAGGGCGGCGCGTTCGCCGAGACCGGCGGCGGCGCGTGGCACGTGGTACCCGGCACGACGGCTCAGGTCGGCGCCGGAACCGGCACCGTCTTCCGCTACACCGTGGAGATCGAGAACGGCGTGGACACCTCCGGCTTGGGCGGTGACGAGGCCGTCGCCAAGATGATCGACTCCACCCTCGCCAACCCCAAGAGCTGGGCACACGACCCCAAGTTCGCGTTTCGCCGGGTCGACCAGGGTGACGCCGACTTCCGCATCTCGCTCACCGCACGCGGAACCAGCCGCAAGGAATGCGGTTTCGACATCCCGATCGATACGTCCTGCTACAACGCCGACAGTCGCCGCGTGGTGCTGTCGGAAGTCCGCTGGGTGCGCGGAGCGCTGGCCTTCGACGGCGACATCGGGTCCTACCGGCAGTATCTGATCAACCACGAGGTCGGCCACGCCATCGGCTACCACCAGCATCAGGCTTGCGAGAACGACGGCGGGCTGGCGCCGGTGATGATGCAGCAGACCTTCGGAACCAAGAACGACGACATCGCGGCCCTCGATCCGCACGGCGTGGTGCCGATGGACGGCAAGCGCTGCCGGTTCAATCCCTGGCCCTACCCGCGCGGCTGAAGGGTCGTATTCGTGGCGGGTGGCGCTCGATCCGGGCGGTTGCCGGTGCGGTCGTGTGGGAGGGGCAGCGGTCGCCGGACGGCAGGGCGGTTGTCGCGGTGGGGCGGTGATACGGAACGATGGGCCGGGAAGAACGGTCCGATTGTCGGTGTTGCACAGGTGAGCAGCCCGCGAAGGGCGCCATACCGCCGCAGCGATCGGCCTAGCGATTCGAGGAGTCCTGGACGTGTCATCACCCAAGTCCCTGCCGCCACTTGTCGAGCCGGCCGCGGAGCTGACCAGGGATGAGGTAGCCCGCTACAGCCGACACCTGATCATCCCCGATCTCGGCGTGGACGGGCAGAAACGTCTGAAGAACGCCAAAGTGCTGGTGATCGGCGCCGGTGGTCTCGGCTCGCCCGCGCTGCTGTACCTGGCCGCCGCGGGTGTCGGCACGCTCGGCATCGTCGAGTTCGACGAGGTCGACGCCTCGAACCTGCAGCGTCAGATCATCCACGGCGAATCCGACATCGGCCGCCCGAAGGCCGACAGCGCCCGTGACTCGATCCTGGACATCAACTCCGGCATCGACGTCCGGCTGCACAAGATCCGGTTGGAACCGGAGAACGCCGTCGAACTGTTCGGCGAGTACGACCTGATCGTCGACGGCACCGACAACTTCGCCACCCGCTACCTGGTCAACGACGCCGCGGTGCTCGCGGGCAAGCCGTACGTGTGGGGTTCGATCTACCGCTTCGAGGGCCAGGTCTCGGTGTTCTGGGAGGACGCTCCCGACGGGCGCGGCATCAACTACCGCGACCTGTACCCGGAGGCCCCGCCGCCCGGCATGGTCCCGTCCTGCGCCGAGGGCGGCGTGCTCGGCGTGCTGTGCGCGTCCATCGGCTCGGTGATGGTGACCGAGGCCATCAAACTGATCACCGGCATCGGCGAGCCGCTGCTGGGCCGGCTCATGGTGTACGACGCACTGGACATGAACTACCGGACCATCAAGCTGCGCCGGGATCCGGAGCGTCAGCCGATCACCGAGCTGATCGACTACGAGGCGTTCTGCGGCGTGGTGTCCGACGAGGGCCAGGCCGCCGCGGCCGGGTCCACCATCACCGCGCGTGAACTCGAGGAACTGCTGGCATCGGGCAAGGAGATCGAACTGATCGACGTGCGCGAGCCGGTGGAGTGGGACATCGTGCACATCGAGGGCGCCAAGCTGATTCCCAAGGACCGCATCCTGTCCGGCGAAGCACTGGCCGAGCTCCCGCAGAACCGCCCCATCGTGCTGCACTGCAAGACCGGGGTGCGCTCCGCCGAGGCCCTGGCCGCCCTCAAACGCGCCGGTTTCGCCGACGCCACTCACCTGCAGGGCGGCGTGATCGCCTGGGCCAACCAGGTGGATCAGTCGCTGCCGGTGTACTGATCCGGTCGACTGATCGTATTTTCCGTCCGAGAGGGCTGCGAACACGGCGCGCCGAAGGCGCGCCAAAACAGACACGACGTACCGTACGGCCGTGACTTCTGTGGAACCTCCCGAGCATGTGCGTGCCACGTTCGGTCTGCGCGAAGTGACCCCGGTTCCGCTCGGTGACTGGGAAGGCGGCTGGCGCTTCGGCGACGTGGTGCTCAGTCCGGTCGCCGATCACGCGCGCGCGGCGTGGTCGGCGAAGATCCGTGAGACGTTGAAGGTGGACGGACTGCGGCTGGCCCGCCCGGTGCGGGCGACCGATGGCCGTTATGTGGTGTCGGGCTGGCGTGCGGACACCTATTTGGAGGGTGCTCCCGAACCACGGCACGACGAGGTGGTCTCGGTGTCCTTGCGCCTGCACCAGGCGACGGCCGACGTGGAGCGGCCGCGCTTCCTCTCACAGCCGCCGGTCGTGCCGTGGGTGGACGTGGACGTGTTCGTCGCCGCCGATCGCGCCGCGTGGGAGCCGGTGCCGCTGCGCAGTCTCCGTGCCGGCGGAGTGTCGCTGTCGACCTCGCCGGACGGGCAGCGCAGCATCGAGCTGATCGGTCAGCTTGCCACGCTGCGCAAACCGGTACAGACGCCTCCGCAGCTGGTGCACGGTGATCTGTTCGGCACCGTGTTGTTCGCGGGTGCGCAGATCCCCGGCCTCACCGACATCACCCCTTACTGGCGGCCCGCTCCCTGGGCGGCCGGAGTGATCGTGGTGGATGCGCTGGCCTGGGGTGGCGCGGACGACGGGTTGCTCGAACGCTGGGCGGACCTGCCGGAGTGGCCGCAGATGTTGTTGCGCGCGGTCATGTTCCGCCTCGCGGTGCACGCTCTGCATCCGCGCTCGACGCCCCAGGCGTTTCCCGGTCTGGCGCGCACGGCGGACATGGTGCGCCTTACCCTCTGATTCGGAAGTCGTGCAGTGTGATTCGGCGCGACGAATTCGGCTCGGTCGGTCAGGGGTTGTTCGCCCCGCGTTCGGAAGGACTCACCATCAATTGCCAATGTCGGGAATGCCCGATACTCGGCGTTAGAGATGGGTGTGCCGCCGTACGTCCGGCGGTCTCTGCCGAGTGAGGTTTCGGATGGTGCTCGTTACGCCTGCCGGCATGCGTGCCCTGGGTCGGAGGAGGGTGCGCGCGTGGTGACGACTTGTTACGAGCTGATCGAGTTGGTCGGCGATCTGTCCATGCTGTGTACCGGCCTGCGAGGACCGGCTGCGTGCACCGTGCCGGGTGGAGGGCGTGCATGACGACCACGTTCCAAGACATAAAGATCGAGCCTTTTCCGCATCCCGCTCATGCCAGCCCCGGCCTCAACGCGATCATCGACGCGGCGCACGGGCATATCCAGAGTTCGATCGTGCTGTTCGCCTCCGGTTATGACGGCGGACAGCCGGACATGATCGGTCGGCTGGCAGATAAAGGACTGCTCAGCGAGCAAGGGCTCGAGTTCGACCAGCCCGGCGCCCAAAAGCTCGACCCGGCCTCGTCGGTGATGACCGGCAACTACGGGGATAGACGCGGTGAGATCCTGAACATGGCATCCGACCTGCGCATGCGGACCGACAATGTGAATGAGCGCGCCTTCGCAAGCTTCGACACCTCGAACAAAGCGTTCCAGGATGTGAAACGGATCGCGGACGGGCTGAGAGCCGAGTTGAGTGGCCAGCACGAGCTGACTCGGCTGCCCGACGGCAATTTGCACCTGACTCCCGCCGCGGAGAATCGGTTGCTGGTGCTGATCCTGGAGGCCGTGGACCGGGTGCACGACACGATCGAGGATTCCGACAGTGGTATGCGCAGGAACGCGGGCAACATCTACGAGATGATGCCGAACCTTCCCCGCAACCCGTACGGCAATGCGCCGGATGTCGGGTCTCGGAGTCCGTGGACGCCGACCGCGAGCAGCGCTACGTGGACCCGCGGGACCGGAACCCCGGATGACATCGTCACGAAGGCCCGGGAGCAGCTGGGACTCGGTGTTTCCGAGAGCGGCGGAAATAATGTCCCGATGTTCCGCGGCGCGGATGGCAAGCTCTACAAGGCCCCGTACAACATCAATGACGCATGGTGCGCGGCGTTCTCTACCTGGGCGTGGGATCAGGCCGGTTACAACGTCGACTGGACCAACAAGAATTACGTGCCGGCCATCTGGAACGACGCCAAGCACATGGGATTGGCGGCGAATATCTCGAGTGCCCAAAAAGGTGACATGATCATCTTCGACTGGGAGGGTGACGGAACCCCGGACCATGTGGGCATCGTGGAATCCGTGGATCCCAGAACCGGCCGGATCAACACCATCGAAGGCAATTCCAGCGATCGCTTGCAAACACAAAGCTATGCAATGAACGCTGGATCGCTCGTCGGTGTCGTCAAACCGCCACCCTCCGACAGCTCGACGAGAGTCTGAGGGTGCCGCTCGCGGTGTCGGCCGATCATCGGTCCGGACCGGCGTGGTGAGCTGGGGCAGAACTCGCTCGATGCCGACAGTGGGCCTTGCATCGACCAACGCATAAGGCGACGTGGCCGAAGTGATTGCCTTTCAACTATTCGGCGTGCGCCGCAACCACCCGAACCCGCGAAAGCGGATGCAATGTGGCGGCTTCCCGTTGGGCAACGGAGGTGAAGGTCGCCCGGCGAGAAGCCGCCGACTCGGCAGGCAGAACGCGCAACCCGCTGCGTTTTTCTGTTGCGCGAGGATTACCTGATCGGATCCTGTGCCATGGATTCTTCGGCCGACGTCTGGGATACGACCGAATTCCTGGATGTCCACACGACAGCCACCGCGGCGATGGTGAAGACCGCGCTGCACCACAACGCTTTCGCCGGCTGCCCGGTGTGATCGACCACCACAGCGGCGGCGACAGGACCGAGAACAGCGCCGATATTGAACGCGGTGGTCGCCAACGCGCCCGCGATACGTGGTGCGGCGGTCGCGGCGGTTTGCACGATCGTGGCGATCAGTGTCGATCCGACGCCGAACGCGACCGCGCCGGTCACCGCTGCCATGATCGACACACCGGCCGATGTGTGTGCGGTCAGAGCGGCCAGCAACCACACCGCGACGAGTCCGGTCGTTCCGATTTTGACGATTCGATGACGGTCGCTGTAGCGGCCCGTGAACGTCACGCCGAGGAACGAGCCGATGCCGAAGAAGGCCAGCACGACCGGAACCCAACCGCTACCCGCACCGGCGACAGCGGCGGTGATCGAGCCGAGGAAAGTGAAGCCCGCGAACGTCGCCGCGTTGACCAGGACCGCCACCACGACGGCGGTGCGGACCGGCCGCCTGCCGAGCACCCTCCATTCGCTCGACAGCGACAGCTCCTGTGCGCCGGGCCGATCACCGGCACGCACATCCCGAGGGACCATCGTCCACAGCGGGATAAGTACTGCCCCGCTGACTATCGCGACGGCCCAGAACGCCGCACGCCAACCCCAGACCTGTCCCAGCAGAGTCCCGGCGGGTACACCGGCGATGCAGGCCACTGTCACCCCGGATATCACCACCGAGGTGGCGCGCCCCACCACGGCCGGGCCGACCAATCGTGGCAGAGCGGCCAGCACGACAGCGAGGAATCCGGCGTTGGCGACCGCCGCGACGACCCGAGTCGCCAGCAACACCGGGAAATCGATGGTCACCGCACCGACGACGTGAGCCGCGCAGAACACCGCCAAGAACGCCGCCGCCGAATGCCTGACCGGCAATCGGCCCGCCGCCACCGCCATCGCGGGCGCGCCGAGCACCATGCCCGCCGCGAACAGCGAGGTCAGCAGACCGGCGGAACCCAGCGAGGCTCCGACGTCGACGGCGATCCGCTCCAGCAACCCCGACACCATGAATTCGGATGTGCCCTGCGCGAAAACCGCGACAGCCAGCACGAACACCACAATGGGCATAGAAGGACAACTCCCCGGATACAGGGCGCCAGGTTCACGACGCCCGAGATGGTCGCGGAATCGGGCGAACCATCGCCCGACCGCAGGGAAAACCAACATCGTCCGGCGTTGCGAAGAACCCGCCAGCCACTCGATGACCAGCGGTTCAGTCAGCTCACAACGCCGCCCAGCACAAATGCCGGGCGGCTACCGTCTGGACGACTCCGGAGAACTCACGCCCACACCGTAACAACGGACGCGGGCTCGGCCAACGCAATTACACCCGCGCCGAAGGGCTTCAGTGCGACCGCAACCGAGCTATGGCGACGTGGTTGGCGTGTGGATCCAGCGTTATCGCCGCCGCCCACACATGCGCCGCGACGGCACGTTGGTCGAAAAGGGTGACCCAGGTGTCGATGGATTCGCGGGTGTCCTTCACCCAGGTGGGCGTCGCTCCGAGTTCAGGCAGGTGGGTGTATGTCAGTGCCGTGTAGGCCTGGCCTCGGGCATCGAAAACAGTCGCCGCGCACATCGTGTCGGCAGTGGAGCGTTCGCTCATCCGGCCCGCCGCCGCGGCCTGTAGCGCGTCCCGTGGGACACCCTCGGCTGCGGTGAACACCTCGCCCACCGTCAGGTAGGCGAGCCCGAAACCCCAGATGCGGCCCGCGAAGCGGCGGATCAGCCATTCGGCCGAATCCAGTACGGGGGAGCGTTCGGCGTGGGGATCGAGGGCTATCGGGATGTGGGCGGCGTCCTGTGCGGTGGGGTTTTCGGTGCGGGCGAATCCCCAGAAGTGAATGGTGTCGGCGTCGGCGGCGTCTGCGCGGCGTTCGGACATCATCGCCGTGAGTATCGCGTCGATCGTGGCAGGGGGCGGGTATCGGATGGTGGAATTCGTCGGCTTCCGCGACTGGTGCCGCGGTCGATTGCGTCGCTTGGACATTTCCCTTTTCGGTTGCTGCCTGTACGGGTCGTGGATGCGGCCGGGAGTATTCACGGGCGCGGTGATCGCGGCGGGACGGGAAGATCGGTGGTGCGTGCCCCGCCTGCGGGCAGCAACACCTCCCAGAACTGGGCGCGCACCGCGTCCCACAACCGGAAATGGCGTGGGAACCATTCGCGAACCTGCGCCAAATCGGGGAGTGCGCGTTCGTCGAACGCGACAAATCCGTTCTGTCCTAATGGGATCGGCACGGTATCGCCGTTGTTGCGCAGGCGGTAGGCGGGTGTGGGATCGGAGTCGTCACGCAAGAACACGATCTCGATGCGACTCCCCACTACCTGCCATCCGGCCTGCACGGCTCCGATTGTGGTTCGATGCAACCGTTTCACCCCCGCATCGGTTCCGGTGGCGCGGCCAAAGCCGACAGCCGTTCCAGTACTTCCTGAAGCGTGTGCACATCGGGGCCGTGCCCGGCGCTACCGGGCTCATCAGATGACGGGAAGCGCATGCCACGCGCGGCGGCGCGTTCGCGGTGGCTCACCACCTGCGGCGTCAGCCGACCCGAGGACACCAGCGTGCGATAGGCCGCCGCCTTCCACGCACACCGCTCGATGCGGCAGGTCAGGTGCACCCGCATCTGCTCGTGAGCCAGTCGCACGTCGGTGTGCCCGCAGACTTCGGGCAGCACGAGCAGGGCATGTGTCGCGCTGTGACGCCCGCGCGTATCTCCCTCCACCGCTGCATAGTTCGTTACGGATTCGAGTTCTGTTCCGTGTTCTTCGGCCATGTGCATATGCTGCGCAGCGTGCCCACGATGGGACGCGCGAAACGTCCGGTGCCGAGCAACCGGTGCGTCCGCGCTGAGCGTCTCCCGAGTCGGGCGCACATTGATTCTCGCCGTGGGAAAAACCAGGCCACACCGTGGGAAGTAAGGGGAGGACACAGCGGAATGGTGGGTACCAAGTCGGACCCCAGCCGGACGACGCTCCCGCGTCGCCAGCTGGGCCGCGCACTGCGCGACGCGCGCCAGGCCAACGGCTACACGCTCGAGCAGGTAGCCGAGGTCCTGGAGATCAGCCGATCTTCGCTCGGACGGCTGGAGCTGGGGCAGAACGAGAAGGTGAAGGTTCGGGATATCGAGTTCGTCTGCCAGTACTACGGGCTATCCGAGGATCGAACCGAGTATTTGAAATCACTGGTGGTTCAGTCCAACGCCAAGGTCTGGTGGCAGGACTATCGCAGCCTGATTCGACCGGGATTCAACACATATCTTCAGTTGGAGTCAGCGGCAACAGAACTCCACTTCTTTCAGTCGCTCGTCATACCCGGACTACTGCAGACGGCCGAATATGCGCGGAACGTGGAGGCCTATCCGCCGACCAGCACCGTGGATGAAGTGGAGAGGCGAGTAGGCCTGCGGATGAGACGATCCGCGATACTGACGCGACGGCACAGGCCATTGCGGGCGGAGTTCCTGCTGCACGAGGCGGCCTTGCGGACCGTGGTCGGCTCCGACCGCACCATGGCTCTGCAACATCGCCATATCGCTGACTTGAGTACCCGAGACAACATATCGATCCGAATCGTGCCGTTCACCGCTGGCTTCCCTGCGGGCTCGGCGATACCGCCGTACATAATCCTCGACTTCTTGCGGGATGAGCCTTCGGTGGTCTACACCGAAGGTGCAATCGGCACGATGTTTTTCGAGGAAGTAGATGATGTCGCGCGATTTCGATACATCTTTGACGCCCTTCGTGGCGCTGCTTTGCAAGAGCAGCCGTCCCGAGACCTTCTGAGGACGATGGCAAGGAGACACGAACAGTGACCAGCGAGCTATCCAGCGCGAAATGGTTCAAGTCAAGCCATAGCGGCGGTGGCGAAGCGTGTGTGGAAGTTGGGTGGCTCGATGCTGTTCGGGTCGGCGTCCGCGACTCGAAGAACCCGACCGGCCCGGTGCTGACCTTCACGCCGGGCGGATGGGATGCCTTCACCGCGTGTGTCAGAGACGGCGCGTTCACAACGTCGCTCTGAAACTGTGAAACAGCGGAATTAGCGGAGAGCGGCCCGGACTCCGGCACCACAGCCGGAGCCGGAGCCGGACCGCAGTTATCTTGGTACGCGATCCGGCGTCACGCGCGATCGCGCGATACCGGGCTTGGCCGGTTCACCGGCGGCTGAGCCAGACCGCTGCCAGCGGGTACGGGACGATGATCGGGGTCCCAGCGATGTTCGCCGTTCCGGTCCAGATTCCCTGGCGAGGGTCGATGTCACGCAGGTCCAGTCCGAAGGGCACGTTGTCGAACGTCACGTAGGTCTCGTCCGGCCCTACTGGTGTCTGATACCCGCCCCGCCTCGAGGCCCCACAGATCAGCACCACCGACCGGCCGTCTGGAAAGACTTGCAGATCGCAGTTCTCGATAGGCGACCCGACGACATTGGAAGGCCCCCGCCCGATGTGATAGGTCCCAGCCGGGATGACACCGTTGCGCGGAAACTCCGGATCATCAGCAGAAGCAACAGCGGGAGCAACACTCACTGCGGCGGCGGCCAGCACTGCACCGGCCGCGATCTTCCCGAACTTCACCATTCCAGCTCCTTCGATCATCAATCGAACCCAGTGGTATGTCCTAGCTTTCGTCCAGCTCGTTACTGCACTCCCACGCTAGTTGCGGTTTCAAACCCGCCACGGCACAACACAAGAGGCGGCCTACGGCCCGACAGTGGCCCGGCCGTCCGTGCAGAGATACCGGCACAGGTCGTCTGCTAGTGTTGGCGAACCTGAGTCGTCGTCACAGGTCGAGAGGGTGGGGATGAGCCGTCGAATCATGTTGACGCTGCTCGTTGGCGCGTTGACGACCGGAGTCGTCGGGTGTGGGGGCACAACGAACGGATCGCGTACGACAGGTTCAAGCACCTCTGCGGCACAGTCTCTGTTCAACCCGTGCACCGGCATCCCGGACGAAGCTTTGCGAGCGGCTGGGGTCGATCCTGCAACTGAGGAGGTCGGTGTCGCCGGAGTGCCTCAGTCCGGCTGGGAGATCTGCAACTGGGAAGGCACTCGGTACTTCATCTCAATCTTTTCTACTGGACGTACGGTGTCTGAGTTCGAGAAGAAACCTGGAAATGTCGACTTCCGAGATGTAACGGTCGCTGGTCGTAAAGGGCGACAGTTCAAGGTTGAAGGCGCATCGAAGGACCTGCTCTGTGACGTTCTTTTCGCGACGAGTGGGGGATTGATTCAGCTGCGGGTCTCCAATAGGGCCTCGGTAGGTAGCCCTGAGGATCCTTGCGCAACTTTATATCGGGTTGGCGATTCTATCGTGCCGGTATTGCCGGCTTAATTGGGGGATTACGTATGAGCGAGGTCGACGCGGCGATCTGGAAGACACTGGCCGGGCAAGCTAGATCAGGTGAGCTTTACCTCGATGATGAAAACGCTGCATATCTGTGCGCGAAGGCATGCGATGACCGCCTCGCCGACCTGGATAAGCTCCTATTGTCGGCGCAAGGTGCTCAAAATGTCTCAGGCTTCGGCGATTTCGCTATGGCTGATGACTTGACCAAGAAGTTCTTGAAACAGGCTGCCGGGGAGCCTAATTCGATCGACCAGGTCATTCGAGAACACATCGAGACCGTGAAGAACATGCGTGAGGTCATGGCGATCTCGTTCAAACGCATCACCGGCACAGACATCGAGAACGCGGCCCCGATCGCTAACGCGACCGAGCAGATGCGCTGACTCTCAGCGGGTTCATCGTGTGGGGCGGCGGGGCTGCGTCGGTGTCGTGAGCGGGTCGCTGGGTCGGGAAGAGTCGAACTCGTGGGCCTGTCCCGGTGAGTCTGCGTCTCATCTTTCGGAAAATCAATCATGTGGCGCACCACCGCGTCTGGCGGCATCGGCGCTCGGCTTTCGGCTGGTTGGGTGGAGCATGGCCGGAGATATGAGCAAGTGAGATCGAGCTGCTCGTCTGCTAGTGTGGGCCAACCTGAGTCATCACAGGTCGAGAGGGTGGGGATGAGTCGTCGAATCATGTTGACACTGCTCGTGGGTGCGTTGGCGACCGGAGTCATTGGGTGCGGGGGCACCACCAACGGAGCTCCTACGACGGGGACCAGCACGACTACGCAGTCTCTCTTCAACCCTTGTACGGGTATTCCCGATGACGCGCTGCGCGCGGCTGGAGTCGATCCTGCCACCGAGGAGAAGGGTGTTGCGGGGGTGGACCAGTCGGGCTGGGAAATCTGCCGGTGGAAGGGTAGTCGCTACTCGATGACTGTGTTCTCGACGGGGCGAACCATAGCCGAGTTCGAGAAGAAGCCTGGGAATGTCGAGTTCCGGGATGTCACGGTTGCTGGTCGGGAAGGTCGGCAGTTCAAAGTTGAAGGCGCTTCGAAGGGTCTGCTGTGCGACGTTCTTTTCCGCGCGGCTCGAGGTGTCGTTCAATTGCGAGTATCCAACTTGGCAGGTCTCGACAATCTCGAGGACCCGTGTGTGACCTTGTATCGGGTTGGGGAGTCGGTCGTACCCGTTCTACCGAATTGATCAGGGAGGGGATGGATGAACGAGGACAGCGCAGGGTTGTGGAGTCGGCTTGCTGGACAAGCCCGCGCAGGGGAAATATACCTCGACAACCAAGAAGTCGCATATGCGTGTGCGAAAGCATGTGATCAACGTATGAAGGATCTCCAAGATCTGGCAATCGCCACGCAAGATGTCCAGAACGTTTCTGGTTTCGGTGACTTCGAAATGGCCGACGACTTGGTCAAGAAGTTCCTGAAACAGGCGACCGGTGAAGACAATTCGGTCGACAAAGTCATCCTAGAACACATCGAGACCGTGAAGAACATGCGTGAAGTCATGGCCATATCATTCAAACGCATCACCGGCACAGACATCGAGAACGCGGCCCCGATCGCGAACGCTACCGAGCAGGTGCGCTGATGGTTAACCCGTTCTACAATATGAGCCTGGGGTTTCCCGACTACCCCCAGCTCGGTTCGACTATCCTGCGCAATTTCACCAACTGGATGTCCGGTGAAGAGTTGCAGCCCGATATCGATCCGGCCGCGGTGCAGGACAAGTACAACCAGCAGCGCGACGGTGTGCGCAGCCGGGCTGCCGGTGTCGGTTTCCAGGGCGAGTTCCGGCCGAGGGAAGTTCTCGACGCGGATGAGTTCGAGCGGCACGGCGTCGCGACGCTGCGGGAAAAGGTCGATCAGATCGATCTGAAGGCGGTCGGAGACTTGGTGTTCGCGTGGAACACGATCGCCGATCGGCACCAGACTTCGTTGGACAACTTCACGAAGGCGATGGCTCTGGCCACCGACGAGGGGGTGTGGCGGGGCGAGGCGCGCAACGCCGCCGCGACCGCGGTGGGCGACTACGCCGCCCAGGGGGCGCAGGTCTCGAACGCCGCGAGACTGACCAGCAGCAAGCTGTCCGAATTGTTGACGGGGTTGGAGCCGACCAAGCAACTCGTCCCGCATGCTCCGGAACATCGCAGCGGAATCGGCAACGCGCTCGCGTGGGCGGCGGGGCGCGGATGGCGCAATGACGACGTCGCCGAGTACAACGCGAAGACAGAGGCGTTGCGGGTACTGCGAACCGTCTACGCCCCGGTGGTGATGGAGTCCGACACAAACGTGCCCGTGATTCCTCGTCCGAACCCTGCTGCGAATCCGAATGGCGTCGACAACGGAAGCAATCCGCAGGGGCCGAACAGCGGGAACCCTTCGGGCACCCCGTCGTCGCCCAACTCGAATCCCACCGGTACGAATCCCACCGACGATTCGACCACCCCGTCCACCACCCAGCCCTCGGACACCACCTCTGGAACACCGGAGTCGACCAGTACCGATCCGTCGTCCACTACGCAGGATTCGACCTCACCGGCGTCGACCACGCCCGCCTTGACGACGCCTGCTCCGAGCACAGCGCCGAATACTCCTGGAAGTCCGGGAAGCCCACATCTCGGCATTCCCGGCAGTCCCAACGGGCCAGGTGCGCCGGGCGTATCGGTGTCGCCGCGAGCCACGTCGAACAACCCCAACGCGTCCCCGGCTGCTGCCGCGCGAACCGGCGCATCTCCCGGTCGCGCCGGTATGAGCGGGATGCCGGGCGGAATGGCCCCTGGTGCGCGCGGCGGCAAATCCGATGACGAGACGACCAAGGGCATTCCGGACTACCTGATCACTCAGGAACACGGCAACGAGCTCACCGGGCTCGACGACCTGCCGGGGACGGTGCCGCCGGTCATCGGTGACCACCCGCGATAAGGACCGCACACATGTCTGAAGCGCAGAGCTGGCGGTTCACCGCGCTCGAATTCCGGACCCTATGGGAGTCCACCGGCCGGGACGTACTGCCTTATCCCTTGCGGCACCAGTTCACAACGGAGTTCCGGTCGGAGAGCTTGCGGTTGCGGCAAGCGGCGGCGCAGACGCTGCGCCCGCGCATCGATGAAGATCTGTTGCGTGCGGTGGAAGTACTGCTCGCTCCGGAGGCACGGGTGGAAGTGGCCGGAGTGGCCGGCCGGACCCGCAAGCTGCGGGCGCACGCGGGGGTGCACTACCAGCACGGCGCGGTCGCGGTGCAGGAGCCGGGACCCGACCCGGAGCAAGGCGGCGATGTGGTGCTGACGTTGCTGCCCGCCGGTGAGGTGGCGCGAGCCGTGGTCGACGTGTTCCCCGCCTGCGGCCCCGGGCAGGGCAAGCAATTGCAGGCTTCGGCGGAGGAGCTGGCGCGGCCGAGACCGCCGGTCCGGGACGCCTGGCGGCCGACACCGCGAGAGGAATTCGAGCGGTTCTTCACTCGCGCGATGACTTTGATCGGTCACGTCGGTGTCTACGCGATGGGCAGCGTGGACAATCGGCATATCAACGGCCGTAAGGACTTCCAGCTCAACGATGTGGAAAACGACGGCCGTTACGTCACCTTCGGCACCGACGTGGTGACGATCAAACCCACCACTGCCGACCGAATCGCCGGTACGTTGCAACAGATGATGGCCCGCACCGTCACGGAAGTGCGCGAGGGCGTCCACCTACCGTACTGAACGGCCGAACGTCCGCCCATCGTCCCGGTGCAGGCCGGGACCCGTTGCCGGGCCTCGGTTCTCACCCAGGCGAGGGGCGGACGTTCGGTGGGCGGCTCCGCCGGAGGGGGACGGCGGCCGTCGCGCCCGTGTCCCGCGGGGTCCGGACCGCGGGACGTCGAGGGTCAGACGTTCGCGTACGCCAGCGACGGAACGCGCTGGATGGCGAACGAGGACCGCAGGTAGAACCACCAGGTGACGGTGGCCATCACCAGGAAGGTCGCGGCGTAGGCCCAGAACGCGGGAGCCATGCTGTGCAGGTGGGTGTTGGACAACCGCAGCGCCTGCTGCAACAGCCAGCCGCCGGAGGCGCCCACCGCGCCGATGACGCCGATCGCCGCGCCCGCCTGGCGCTTGGCCGAGGCGACGGCCTCTGTCATGTCGAGGCCGTGCTCGGCGGCGTACTTCTTGGACTCCGCGCTGAAGATGGTCGGGATCATCCGGTAGGTCGAGCCGTTGCCGATGCCGGTCAGCACGAACAGCAGCAGGAACGCCAGGAGGTAGAGCGGGAAGCTCTTCATCTCGAGTCCGACCATGATGAGCGCGACCGCGATCGCCATGCCGCCGAACACGTACAGGGTGATCTTCGCGCCGCCGACCTTGTCGGAGATCCAGCCGCCGAAGGGCCGGCTGAACGACCCGACCAGTGCCCCGAGGAACGCGAGGTTACCGAGCGTGGTGATCCAGCCGATCTTCGTCAGCTCCGGGAAGTTGGCCTTGATCAGCGTCGGGAAGGCGAAGGAGAAGCCGATGAACGAGCCGAAGGTACCGATGTAGAGGACGGCCATCACCCAGGTGTGGCGGTTGGTGAGGGCGCGGCGGTAGGACTTCCCGTCGGACTTGGCGGTGCTGATGCTGTCCATGTAACGCAGCGCGCCGAACGCGGCGGCCAGGATGAACGGCACCCAGACCAGGACCGACAGCGTGATGCCGAAGCGGTAACCCGCCGGGTCCTTCGCCATGAGGTGCGTGCCGAAGGTGATCAGCAACGGGAGCACCAACTGCGTCTGGGCGACGCCGAGGTTGCCGCCCGCGGCGTTGATGCCCAGCGCCGCGCCCTTCTTGCCCTCGGGGAAGAAGAAGTTGATGTTGGCCATGGAGGAGGAGAAATTGCCGCCGCCGACTCCGGCCAGCGCCGCCAGCAGCAGGAACACCCACATCGGCGTGCCGGGCTGGTTGACGAAGTAGGCCAGGCCGAGGGTCGGGATCAGCAGCATGGCCGCGCTGAAGGCGGTGAAGGCCCGCCCCCCGAACCGGGGGATGGCGAAGGTGTAGGGGATGCGCAGTGCGGCGCCGACCAGGGTGGGGGTCGAGGTCAGCAGCAGCGCGTTGCTCACCGCGGTCGGATTTCCTTGGCCGAGACCGGCGAGGAAGCCGAATCCGGCGGCGCCCATGCTGGTCACCACCGTGCCCCAGATGACCCAGACGCTGAAGCCGAGATTCTCGGCGAACACGGAGAAAAGCAGGTTCTTGCGCGCGGTTTTCGCACCGCCGGATTCCCAGAACTTCACATTGTCCGGATCCCAGTGGTCGAGCCAGCGTCCACGTTTCCGGTGTTCGAAAGTCGTTGTCGGCGACTGCTGGCCGGTGGCTGCTACGGCGGTCATCGGCTTCCTCTCGATTCGGCTCGACCGGCCCTCATCGCGGCGGTGTCGAGTGCCAAGCTACGGTCGAGACAAAGGTATGAGCCGCTTGTTGCGTCCCCGTGGCCCGCGGTGACGTTCCCGGCAATTCCGACTCACATCGCGTAAGTGCGGATGGTGACCACTCGGTTACCTCACGGCTTTCAGCGCGCGTCGGGATATTCCGCGATAAGAGAATTGAGGAAGCATCGCGTGGCCGAGGCGGCCCGTTCGGGATCGCCGTCGATCACCGCGTGCACCAAGGCGGCATGCTCCTCGGCATAGGACTCGTCGGACTTCGATGTCCGTGCGTGAATGACCTGCTCGATGATGGGCAGTAGCGAATCGTAGAACTCGAGATACACCGCGTTGTGGCTCGCGACGACGATCGCGCGGTGCAGCTGGACGTCGGCCTCGATCGCGGCGGCCCGGTCCTCGTCCCACCCCTTGTCTCGTTCGGCTAGCAAGCGCACCAAGTTCGCGATGTCGGTGTCGTCGCGGCGGCGGGCGGCCAGGGCGGCGGCGGTGGTGTCCAGCGCGAGGCGCAGTTCCAAGACATCGCGTTGCTCGGCGTCGGCGAAGTACTTGCCGAGGGTGCCACCGAGGTCGGATGCCGCGATGACATAGGTTCCGGAGCCTTGGCGACGTTCCAGCATGCCCGCGTGCACGAGAGCCTGGACGGCTTCGCGCACGGTGTTGCGGCCGGTGCCGGTGAGTTCTGTGAGCTCCGGCTCGGTGGGGATGCGGGAGCCGATGGACCAACGGCCGGAACGGATTTCGGCACGCAGCTGCTCGGTGACCTGGGCGATGAGGCTGGTTCGCCGGACGGGTTGCACCTCGACAGAGTACCGCCCATCACAAATCGTTGCCGCGCATCATCCGGTCATCCTATGATTTCTCGGTGACTGCGACTATTCCGGAAACAGCGCCCGGCCGGGAATCCGTCCTGGTCGAGCGCCGTCGACGTGCGTTGACCGAGGGCCGTCTGCTGGTTCTCACCGCCATCGTGATGTCGGCGCTCACCCTGCGGGTCGCGGTCACCGCGTACAGTCCGCTGGCCGAGCGGATCGGCGCCGAGATCGGTTACGGCGCTGCGGTCGTCGGCGTCTTCGGCATGATCCCCACCGCGATGTTCGCGTTGTCGGGACTGCTCACGCCGATCTTGGCGGTCCGGCTCGGGCTGGAGCGCACGGCGCTGACGGCCATGCTGATGGCCGGCGCGGGCATGCTGATCCGGGTGCTGATGTCGGGCACCGCCGAACTGCTCGTCTTCTCGGCCCTCGCGCTGGCGGGCATGGGCATCGGCAACGTGGTGATCCCGCCTCTGGTCAAGCGGTACTTCCCGGATCGACTCGCGGTGATCAGCTCGCTGTACATCGTGATGGTGCAACTCGGCACGGTCGTGCCCGCCTTCGCCGCGGTCCCGCTCGCGGATGCGCACGGCTGGCGCGTCTCGCTCGGTGTGTGGGGCCTGCTCGGCTTCGCCGCCGCGGTGCCTTGGCTGGCGGTGCTGCGCGGCAGACGCGGACATGACGGCGCGGACATGACCGCGCTGCCGGGACAAGCGCCGGATACCGGGCGCGTGTGGCGCTCACCGATCGCCTGGGGGATGGCGGGCATGTTCGGCATGACCTCGCTCACGACCTATGCGATGTTCACCTGGTTGCCGAAGATCCTGACCGAGGCGGGCGCGAGCGCCGCGTACGGCGGAGCCATGGTGGGGCTGTTCGCCGTGGTCGGCTTGGTCGCCGCCCTCACCGCGCCGACCCTTGTCGCCCGGTTCGGTAATCCGTTCCCGGTGGTGGTCGTGTGCGCCGTGCTGTTCTTCGTGGCGTTCGCCGGGCTGCTCACCGCGCCGATGGCCGCCCCCATCCTGTGGGTCGTCGTGCTCGGCCTCGGCCCGAGCACCTTCCCGATGGCGCTGACCCTGATCAACTTGCGCACCCGTACGCCCGCCGGGTCGGCGGCGCTGTCCGGCTTCACTCAGGGCGTCGGCTACGCGGTGGCCTGTGTGGGGCCGCTGCTGTTCGGGGTGCTGCGCACGGCCACCGGCGGGTGGCTCATCCCGTTCGGGATGCTCGGCGTCGCGGTGCTGGTGTTGCTCGCGGGCGCCTGGCAGGCGTGCAAGCCGCGCCTGCTCGAAGACACGTGGTGACATCCCGGCGCGATCGCGATGCGCGGGAATCTCACAACTCGGGTTGCGGGACTGTGCGAACCGGGTGAGGATGTGCGCATGAATTCGCGCCGCCAGTAGCGCGCGTCACACCTCACCGATCGCATTATTCGATATCGGCCTTTTTGTGACGGACGGAAACCGTTGTGTCACATGCCTGAAACATTCGATAGAAACTCACCCCGGTGCGGCGGTAATCGTGAGCAACCGTTGATTTCACGGTCATTTCACGCAGCATTTCGGCAATACCCATTTCCTACCGTGGGGCCAACCGACTTTGGGAGGCCCCGTTGAGCACGCTGACGCGTAACCGTCTGGAAGCGCTGGGACGGACTATGTTCCGCAGGCCGCGCATCGAGCACTGGGACGCCGAGGATGTCGCCGCCTGGGAAGCAGGCGGCAAGGACATCGCCAGGCGCAACCTGATCTGGTCGGTCTTCGCCGAGCACGTCGGGTTCTCGGTCTGGTCGATCTGGTCGGTGATGGTGCTGTTCATGCCCACCGACAAGTTCGGCATCGATCCGGCGGGCAAGTTCTTCCTGGTCGCGATGCCGACGCTGGTCGGCGCGTTCCTGCGGATTCCCTACACCGTGGCGACCGCGCGCTTCGGCGGGCGCAACTGGACGGTCTTCAGCGCGCTGATGCTGCTGATCCCGACCCTGCTCACGCTGTATTTCGTCAACCAGCCCGGCACCTCGTACACGACGTTCCTCGTGGTCGCGGCCTTCGCCGGCTTCGGTGGCGGCAACTTCGCCTCCTCGATGACCAACATCAACGCGTTCTACCCCCAGCGGCTCAAGGGCTGGGCGCTGGGCCTGAACGCGGGCGGCGGCAACATCGGCGTCCCGGTGATCCAGCTGATCGGCCTGTTCGTCATCGCGACCCTCGGCAACGAGTACGCCTCGTTGATCTGCGCGATCTACTTGGTGTTCATCGCGATCGCCGGCGTGGGCGCCGCGCTGTACATGGACAACCTGCCCAACCAGAAGGCCGACCTGTCCTACATGATCACGGCTTTGAAGGTGCCGCAGTCCTGGGCGATCGCGTTCCTCTACATCGGCACCTTCGGCTCGTTCATCGGCTACAGCTTCGCCTTCGGGCAGATCCTGCAGATCAGCTTCCGGGCGGGCGGCGACAGCGTCGCGCAGGCCACGCTGCACGCCGCGCAGATCGCCTTCCTCGGCCCGCTGCTCGGTTCGCTGGCCAGGCCGTATGGCGGCAAATGGGCCGACCGTATCGGCGGCAGCCGGGTCACTCTCTACGTCTTCGGCGCCATGATGGCGGCGGCCGTGCTGGTCACCGGGGCCAGCATGATGGCCGACAACAACAACGGCGTGGCCAGCGGCGCGGTGATGACCGCCCTCGTGGTCGGCTTCATCGCCCTGTTCGTGCTCTCCGGCATCGGCAACGGGTCGGTCACCAAGATCATCCCGTCGGTGTTCGAGGCCAAGTCCAGGAGCCTGGACGCCACCCCGGACGCGCGGGCGGCCTGGTCGCAGAACACCTCCGGCGCGCTGATCGGATTCGTCGGCGCCATCGGTGCGCTCGGCGGCGTGGCCATCAACTTGGTGCTGCGTTCCTCATACGCCTCGACCCAGTCGGCCACCACCGCGTTCTGGGTGTTCATGGCCTTCTACGTGGTCTGCGCCCTCGTGGTCTGGGCGGTCTTCCTGCGCCGTCCCGGCGTGCGCGGCGTCGCCACCGAGTCCGATGTCGTCACCGAAGCCGAGACGTTCGTCCTCGAAGCAGAAGCAGGCCGCTCCCAGTCCCCGTCCGCCGGCTCGTCGGCCCGCGCCTGACCCCCGATCCAGTCCAGGAGGACCCCAGATGAACCCCACAGTCGCTCGCAAGACCGCGGTGGTCGTCGGCCATGGCATGGTCGGGCACCGGTTCGTGGAGGCGCTGCGCTCGCGCGACACCGAAGGCCACTGGCAGGTGATCGTGCTCAGCGAGGAGCAGCTGCCCGCCTACGACCGCGTCGGCCTGTCGTCCTACGTCGGCGCCTGGGACGCGAGCGCGCTCGCGCTGCCCGGCAACGAGTACGCCGGTGACGAGCTGGTCGAGCTGCGACTGGGCCAGCGCGCCGAGTCGATCGACCGGGCGGCGCGCAAGGTGACCACGTCGGCAGGCGACATCCTCGCCTACGACGCGCTCGTGCTGGCCACCGGCTCCTACCCGTTCGTGCCTCCGGTGCCCGGTCACGACCGACCGGAGTGCTTCGTCTACCGCACCCTCGAGGACCTGGACGGCATCCGCGCCGCCGCCGAGGCCGCCGGACCCGGCGCGGCCGGCGTGGTGGTCGGTGGCGGACTGCTCGGCCTGGAGGCCGCGAACGCGCTGCGTCTGCTCGGGCTGACCCCGCACGTGGTCGAGTACAACACCCGGCTGATGCCCGCGCAGGTCGACGAGGGCGGCGGCGCCATCCTGGAGCGGCTGGTCACCGACCTCGGCCTGCACGTGCACACCGGCGTCGGCACCTCCTCGATCGAGGGGGCGGGCACGGGCGTGAAGGTCACCCTCTCCGACGAGACGGTGATCGAGGCCGGGCTGGTGGTGTTCTCCGCCGGTGTCCGCCCGCGCGACCAGATCGCCCGCGACGCGGGGCTGGAAGTCGGCCCGCGCGGCGGCATCATCACCGACCTCGGCTTGCAGACCTCCGACCCGAACATCTGGGCCATCGGTGAATGCGCCGCCGTTGAGGGCGTGTGCTACGGCTTGGTCGCGCCGGGCTACAGCACCGCCGAGATCGTGGCCGACCGCCTCCTGGGCGGCGCGGGCGAGTTCCCTGGTGCGGACATGTCGACCAAGCTCAAGCTGCTGGGTGTCGACGTGGCCAGCTTCGGCGACGCGCACGGCGTCACCGAGGGCGCGCTGTCGGTCGTGCTGCACGACGCGGCGAAGGGCACCTACGCCAAGCTGGTCGTCTCCGATGACGCGAAGATCCTGCTCGGCGGCATCCTGGTCGGCGACGCCACCGCCTATTCGGCGCTGCGCCCGCTGGTCGGCCGTCCGCTGCCCGCCGAACCGGCCGCGCTGATCTCGCCCGCCGGCGCGGAACTGGGCGCCGACGCGCTGCCCGACGACGCGCAGATCTGCTCGTGCAACAACGTCTCGAAGGGCGCGATCTGCGGGGCGATCGCGGACGGCGCCTGCGACGTCCCGGCGATCAAGAGCTGCACCTCCGCCGGAACCTCCTGCGGCGGTTGCGTTCCCATGCTCAAGAAGCTGCTCGAGCAGTCCGGCGTGGAGATGTCGAAGGCGCTGTGCGAGCACTTCGAGCAGTCGCGCGCCGAGCTGTTCCAGATCGTCCAGGTCACCGGCATCCGCACCTTCTCCGGCCTGCTCGCCAAGTACGGCAAGGGCGCGGGTTGCGACATCTGCAAGCCGACCGTCGCCTCCATCCTCGCCTCCACCTCGAGCGATCACATCCTCGACGGCGAGCAGGCCGCGCTGCAGGACACCAACGACCACTTCCTGGCCAACCTGCAGAAGAACGGCACCTACTCGGTGGTGCCCAGGATGCCCGGCGGCGAGGTGACCGCCGAGCAGCTGATCACCATCGGTGAGGTGGCCAAGGAATTCGGCCTGTATGTGAAGGTCACCGGCGGCCAGCGCATCGACCTGTTCGGCGCGCGCGTCGAGCAGTTGCCGCTGATCTGGAAGCGGCTGGTCGAGGCGGGCATGGAATCCGGGCACGCGTACGGCAAGTCGCTGCGCACCGTGAAGAGCTGCGTCGGCTCCACGTGGTGCCGCTACGGTCAGCAGGACTCGGTCGGCATGGCCGTGCTGCTGGAGAAGCGCTACCGCGGCCTGCGGTCGCCGCACAAGCTCAAGCTGGCGGTCTCCGGCTGCGCCCGCGAATGCGCCGAGGCGCGCGGCAAGGACGTCGGTGTGATCGCCACCGAGAACGGCTGGAACCTCTACGTCGGCGGCAACGGCGGCCTCACCCCGAAGCACGCGGTGCTGCTGGCCGGTGAGCTCGACGACGAGACGCTGATCAAGTACATCGATCGGTACCTGATGTTCTACATCCGCACCGCCGACCGTTTGCAGCGCACCGCCCCGTGGCAGGAGGCGCTGGAAGGCGGCATGGATTACCTCAAGCAGGTGATCTGTGAGGACAGCCTCGGCATCGCCGAGGATCTGGAGACGGCGATGGCCCAGCATGTCGCCGGCTACCGCGACGAGTGGGCCGCGGTGCTGGAAGACGAAGAGAAGCTGTCTCGCTTCGTGTCGTTCGTCAACGCCCCGGAGGAAGCCGATCCGACGATTTCCTTCGACGAAACCGGGGAGCGGAAGGTTCCCGTCCTGCTCGGACTGCCGGAAGTCCCGGTCGCCACGCAGGGGAAATGACCGCTTAACCGCTTGGAAACAGAACGTCGGTACCAATGAGTAAGGCGTTTGGAGGATGACACCGATGACCGTGATCGATACCCCCGGCATCGCCGCAGCTACCACCACAGGGTGGACGCAGGCATGCCGTCTCGACTACCTGATTCCCGGCCGCGGCGTTGCGGTGTTGCTGAAAGGCGGCCGTCAGGCCGCCCTGTTCCTGCTGGAGAACGGCATGCTGTATGCCGTCGGCAATATCGATCCGATCGGCCGGGCGGCGGTTATGTCGCGCGGGATCGTCGGCGATCGCGGCGGGGTGCCCGTCGTGGCCTCGCCGCTGCTGAAGCAGGCTTTCTCCCTGGTCGACGGGCGTTGCCTGGACGACGAATCGGCGATGCTGCCGGTGTACGCGGTGCGCGTGGACGACGGCATCGTTTCGATTTCCAACGAGCCGGTGTCCACCGCGCTCGCGTCCTCGGATGGATGAACGCCAATGACAACAGTTGACGCGGGCGAAAGCCTGGCCGGATTCACGGTGGGTATCACGGCGGCCAGACGGGCGGAGGAGTTCGCCACGCTGCTGGAACGGCGCGGCGCGACCATCGTCTCGGCGCCGGCCATCCGGATCATCCCCCTGTCCGACGACAACGAGCTGGAGCGGGTGACCAGGCAGCTGGTCGCCGATCCGCCGCAGATCACCGTGGCCACCACGGGAATCGGCTTCCGCGGGTGGATGGAGGCTGCCGAAGGCTGGGGCCTGGCCGAGGACTTGCGCGCGACGCTCGGGACCACCCGGATGCTCGCCCGCGGCCCGAAGGCCAAGGGCGCCATCCGCGCCGCGGAACTGCGCGAGGAATGGTCGCCCGCCTCCGAGTCCTCCGCCGAGGTGCTCGATCACCTGCTCGGTGAGGGCGTGGAGGGCGTCCGGATCGCGGTGCAGCTGCACGGCGCCACCACCGAGTGGGAGCCGGTGCCCGACTTCTGCGAGGTCCTGCGCTGCGCGGGCGCCGACGTCGTGCCGGTGCCGGTGTACCGCTGGGTGCCGCCGGAGGACCAGGGGCCGATGGACAACCTCATCGAGGCCATCGTCACCTCCGGCATGGACTGCGTCACCTTCACCAGCGCGCCCGCCGTGGCGTCGATGCTGATGCGCGCCAAGGAAACCGGGCTGCTGGAAGGGTTGCTGTACGCGCTGCGCGGTCGGGTGTTGCCCGCCTGCGTCGGCCCGATCACGGCGGCGCCGCTCGAGGAGCTCGGGGTGCCCACCTCGATGCCGGGCCGGGCCCGGCTGGGTGCGCTGGCCCGCCACGTCGCCGAGGAACTGCCCCGGCGCGCCAACCGGATTCACGCCGCGGGACACATCATCAGCGTGCGTGGCGCGTGCGTGGTGGTGGACGGTCAGGTGCGTCAGCTGGCGCCCGCCCCGATGGCCCTGATGCGCTCGCTGGCCCGCCAGCCCGGCCGGGTCGTCTCGCGTGAGGACTTGCTCGCCGCGCTGCCCGGCGGCGGGGATGACACGCACGCGGTGGAGACCGCCATCGCCCGTCTGCGCGCCGGACTCGGCACGCCGAAAGCGATTCAGACCGTGGTCAAACGCGGGTACCGGCTCGCGCTGGACCCGGCGGAATGTACCGACAACAACCCCAGGCCCACCGCGACAGGAGGACCGCAAGTGCCCGGCGTCGGAATTCCGACCCGGGCACCTCGGTACATCCAGGCTGCGGGGAGCTGGTGACCGCTCCCGCCCTGGTGCTGGTGGCCCACGGGACCCGCAGCACCAAGGGCGTGCAGATGATCGCGGCGCTCGCTGAAGCCGTGACGAAGCAACTCGGGGAGAGCCCGTGGGTGCGCACGGCATTCGTCGACGTGCTCGGTCCTTCGCCGTCGGAAGTGCTGCGCGATCTGGTGACGCCGACCGGGGAAACCGTTCCCGCCGTGGTGGTTCCGGCGTTCCTGGCCTCGGGTTATCACGTCTACCAGGATGTGCCGCGCGAGGTGGCCGACAGCGCCCATCCCGCCGTGGCGGTCACGCCCGCCATGGGGCCGGATCCGGCGCTGGCGCGGATCATGGCGATGCGGCTGCGCGCGGCGGGCTGGACGCCCGGTGACGCGGTGGTCTTCGCCGCCGCGGGCTCTTCGGACGCTCGTGCCCGCCAGGATGTCCGGCGCGCGGCCGCACTGCTGGCCGAGCGCCTCGGTTCCGCGGTACGTATCGGCTACGTCGCGACCGGTGCGCCGCGCGTGCCGGACGTGGTCGCCGAACTGCGCGCGGCGGGGGAGCGCCGGGTCTTCGTCGCCTCCTACCTGCTCGCACACGGCTTGTTCCAGCAGCGCCTGCGCGAGGCGGGCGCCGACGGCGTCGCCGAGCCCATCGGCGTGCACCCGGCGGTGGTCCGGTTGATCGCCGACCGCTACCGGGTCGCCGCGGGCGAGATGGTCCGGGCGCGGGCGCACTGAGCAGTACGCGTATGGGGCAAACGTGCCTCAGCGGAGGGTTGCAGGTGCGCGGGATCGTGGAGAGCGCCTGGCACTGCGGGCTGGACCGTCGCACCCTGGTGTGATTCGACCGTGGATGTCGCGATCGGCCTGGTGGTTCTCGTCGCGTCGGCATCCGGTGTGATGCGCCACGCCGATGCTCCTACTCGGCGGTGTAGGCGTTCGTGGGATTCGAAGCGACGAATTCCGCCCAGGTCTGCTCGCCATCGGGATGATCCGGACAGGTGTTCACCCCCGCCCGGAAAGCGCGCCCGACCCGTCCGGGCACCGGCAGCGCGACGATCCGGCGCGGACGCCGCCGGGCGTCCCGCCACACCCGAGCCAGCTGCGCCATCGTCAGCACCTCCGGACCCCCGAAGTCGGGAGCACGACCGAGCGGACCGCCCTCGACCAACTCGGCGATCCGCCCCGCCACGTCAGCGGCAGCGACCGGTTGGAAACGGAAGCTCGACGGCAACGGCGCCACGGGCCACCCTTCGACGGTCTGCAAGACGGCCCCGAGCAACTCGTGGAACTGGGTCGCCCGCAGGATCGTGTGCGGCACACCGCTGTCGATAATCGCTCGTTCGCAGGCCACCTTGTTGCGGTAATACCGGAACGGAATGTCATCGATCCCGACGATCGACACGTAGAGCAGGTACCGGACCCCGCGTGCGGCCCGGAGCAGATTCTCGGTCTGCGCTATATCCGGTCGGCCCATGCGACGGGAATCGGAGGCCGCGTGCACGACCACCTCGGTTCCGGCCACAGCCTCCGCCACGCCCGCGCCGCTGCGCAGATCCCCGATGTGTGTGCCCGCGCCCGAGCGACGTGAAAGCACCCGCACCTCGTGGTCCGCTTCACGCAACCGAGCGACCACGAGCCTGCCGAGCGCACCGGTTCCGCCGGTGACGAGAATTTCGGCCATGAACCATCATTACCGGTGACGCCCGGCGGCATGCGGGAGGTCGCTGTCACTGGTGAGTCGCTCGGAGCGTGATAGCCCAGCCGCCGAGGCGCTGTCTCGGTCGCTACCCTGCCAATTCGTGGTCGCGTGCCCCCCAATCAATTGGGGGATAGGCCCGAGACCCCCATTGCTGGTACCAAGTTGGGTGCGACAGTTGGATAGTCGCCACGGCGCCGCGGGAATCTCGACAATCGGGAGGGGGCCTTATGCCCGTGCAAGGACCGATTCCGCGTCGGGGGTCGGCTGAGACATCCGCAACGTGGGTGCTGGAGCTGCCGTGGGCACGGTAGCCGGAATATGCTCCGTCGCGCGGGCGCAAGGAAGTGCAGCGCCTACGTCGATGGATGCGACCGACCGCATTCCCGGTGAGCCGCGCCCAGGCGCGGTAGAGCGCGAGGCGAGTTCGTGAGCGTGCTGCGTCGAAGGCGAATGACGCGTTCGGACACCGGGTACGGGGCCTTCCTGTCCTACAGCGGTGACCGAGACCGGGCCTTGCTTCCCTCGGTACAGAACGCGATCGAGAAGCTGCCGCGACCGTGGTACCGCTTTCCGCGGATGCGTGTGTTCCTCGACTACAGCGGCGTCTCGATCGGTCCCGAACTGTGGGGCAAGATCGTCGCCGGTCTGTCGCGTTCGAAGTGGCTCGTCGTGATCGCGTCCCCCGAGGCTGCCCGGTCGGCGTGGGTCGACCGGGAGATCGAGTGGTGGCTGGCGAATCGATCTCCCGAGACGATCCTGCTGGTTCTCAGCGCCGGTTCTCTGGAGTGGGACGAGCAAGCAGGCGACTGGGACCGCGCCCGCTCGACCGCGCTGCCGCCGCGTCTGTTCGGGGCCTACGCCGCAGAGCCGGTATACAAGACGATCAAGTGGCGCGAGGGCGCGGACGGAGTCCCGTACCCGGACATCGACGCCATCGCGGTGAGCATTGCCTCGGTGGTCCGCGGCGTCTCCGAGGCGGACGTCAAGTCCGAGGGCTACCAGCAGACCAAGCACAACTTGCGCTGGGCGCAGGCCGCCATCGTCACGTTGGCCATGATGCTGGTCTCGGCGCTGGTCGCAGGGTTCGTTGCCTGGGTGCAGAGCAATCGCGCCGAGGAGCAGGCAGGGATCGCCACGGCCCGGCTCATGGCTTCTGTCGCCGACACCAGACTGACCACCGATGTTCGCGCGGCCCTGCTGCTGGCCGTCGCGGCATACCGTCTCGACCCGAGCCCGCGCCACCATGCCGCGCTGCTGCGGGCGAATCTGGCCAGTCCAGGCGTCGCCCGGTACGTTGCCGCGCCCGCGGACGTCGCTGTCCTGCGCAGCAGCGCCGACGGCCGAACCGTGGTCGCCGGACTCGCCGACGGGCAGGTGGTGACGTGGGCGCCCGGTGATCCGGCGACGACTCCCGTCGCGGGCTTGCCCGGCCGGATTCGGTCGGTGGCCGTCGCCGCGGACGGCCGGACCGTCATCGCCACCGATGGTGTGTCGACCACGTTGTGGCGCGGGGATTTCGGCCGACGCGATTTCGGCGCGCCGAATCAGCGCAGCGCCGATGTCGTCGCGATCTCCGAGTCCGGGAAGTTCGGCGCGGTCCACCGGAGCCATACCGACGCGGCCGGGCGCTTCGAAGGTGCGGTCGATGTCATCGACGCGCTGTCCGGAGGGGTTGTCTCCTCGCATCCGACCGGCCGAGAGATGCGGAGCATGGTATTTCCCGACGACACGACGTTGCGTCTGCTCGACACCGGCGGCCACGTGCGAGAGATCTCCCTGCGAGACGGGGCTGTCGCGGACATCTCACCCCTGGATGCGGACTACGTTTGCGGTGTCGGACAGAAGGTCGGAGAACTGTCGGCCGACGGGTCCTCGTTCACGTGTGGAGTCATGCCCGGCCTTCCGGTCCCGGTGTTCCGGCTGCGCGCGACCCCGGATGCTCCTCGCCCGGAGGACGGGTACGCCGGTGTCGCCATGCCCAGCCGCTGGTCGCCCGCCGTGCTCAGCCGCACGGGACGCACGGCAGCGGTGCCCAGCGACGGCCGTGGCTTCTATGTTGCCGACGTGACGGCCGGCATCAAGCCTCCGGAGCCGCCGCCGCTGATCACCGGCGCCGCCGTAGATTTCGACCGAGCGCTACTGCGGTTCCTCGGAACTTCCGAAACGCGGCTGGTGTCGGCCTCCGGGCCGCTGATCACCCTGTGGGACCTCGAGCAGCGTGACCGCCTGGCGAAATCCATCGCCGTGCCGATCGTCAAAGGATGCAACTCTTGTGAGCCCAGCTTGTCCCTCTCGCCGGACGGGCGCACCGCTGTGATCGAGGGTCAGCACAAGAATCCGGATACAGCCGTGCTGAACAGCGACGTGGTGATCATTCAACAACTCGGACCGGACTCGTCCCAGCAGCACCTCATACCAGGACTGTCCGCCACTCCCGCGTGGCGACCGGACGGCACCGTGCTGGCTCTCGCCGCGAATCCCGTCTCCGGCGCGGAACGTCGCGTACCCGCGCGCAAGCCAGAGGTGTCAACGCCGTTCGAGGTGGCGGTCCTGTCCTCTCCGCCCCCGTATCTACGCGTCCGCGCGGCCGGAGTATCGCCCTCTTCGCCCACCGCGGTGTCGATGGACAGCAGCGGCAGGGTGTACGTGCACAATTTGGCGACCGGCGGTATCGAGACGGAATCCCTGCTGGCAGGCGGCGCGGTCGACTCCGACGAGGCTCAGGAAGCGGTGATCGACGCGACCGGTGAGTGGCTGGCTGTGCGCGATGCCGACCACATCTCGGTCTACGACTCGTCCGAACGGCAGAGTGCGCACGATCTCGAGGGCAAGGACGTGCAAGCGATGCTGTTCGCCGGACCGCATCTGCTGATCCGCAGACAGGACAGTATCGAAATCTGGGATCGGACCGGCTCCATCCGTGAGCGGACGATTCCCTTCCGCGGCACTCGGGGCGCGACCTCGCAGCTTTCCGCCGCGGCGGACGCGGCCGTGGTCGTCGCGACAGACCAGGCAGGCTACTCGACGCTTTTCGCGGCCGACGGCACGAATCTGGGGGAGATAGAGCCCGATTCCGTCTGGCACGTCCAATCCGCTGTCGCCTTGTCCCCTGATGGACGGCGTCTCGTGACGGTAAGCCCCGGTCCCGAATTCTCCGGGGGCGCCGATGGCACGCTGATCGAACGCGACATCTCGCCGGAGGGCTTGATTCGGACCGCTTGCGCGCATGCCGCCACCGATCTCGCCGACGCCGAGTGGGACGCCCTGATAGGGATCGCGCGTCCTGCCGAAGCCCGCTGTCCCTGAGGTGCACAGCCGTAGGTCTGAAGGGTGAAGCGACCCCGATCAGCTGCTAGGGGTTGCTCGTGGGAGGTCGGGCTCAGCGGACCATTTTTCTTTCGTGTTCTGGTGCGCCGGTGAGCGGGTGAAGGACGCGCGATAGCTGCTCGGCGGCACTCCGACATGTCGAATCATGTGCTGGCGCAACGACTCCGCCGAGCCGATGCCGCTGTGCCTGGCCACCTGGTCCATCGGCAGCGTGGTGGATTCGAGCAGTTCCCTGGCGCGTTGCAGGCGCTGGAGCAGCAACCATCTCTGCGGGCTCATACCGGTCTCCTCGTGGAAGCGGCGAGTCAGCGTTCGGACGCTGGTGCGCGCGTGTCCGGCCAGGTCGTCCAGCGACAACGGGGTGTCGAGTCGTCGCAGCGCCCATGCGCGGGTGTTGGCCAGGGTCACGCCCTTCTCCGGGGGTATGGGCGCGTCCACGAACTGAGCTTGCCCGCCGGGGCGCACCGGGGTGACGACGGCGGCTCGGGCGGCGGCGTTCGCCACCGTCGCGCCGTAGTCGGCGCGGATCAGGTGCAGGCACAGGTCGATCCCGGCCGCCGCGCCCGCGGCGGTGGTGATCGGGCCGTCCTCGACGAACAGCATGTCGCTGCGGACCGACACGTCCGGATGGTTCGCCGCCAGTTCGTCGGCCAAGGCCCAATGCGTGGTGGCGGTGCGGCCGGACAGCAGGCCGGCTTGCGCCAGGACGAAGGCGCCGCTGCAGATCGAGGTGACGCGTTTGCCCGCGGCCACTGCGCGACGCAGGGCGGTGAGCGTGGCGACGTCGGCATCGGCGCGGCTGCCGGTGCTCGGCACGATGACGGTGTCCGCTTCCTCGATCGCTTCCAGGCCGCGGGAGACCACCACGTCGAATCCGCCCAGGCCCGCGGGCAGTACGCCGGGCACGGCCGTGCACACCACGATGCGGTAGCCGGGTCGGCCGTCCACCATGGCCGCGCCGAGCACCGTTTCCGGCATGGCGAGGTCGAAAGCCTTGACCGGGGGAACCGCGACGACGGCGACAGTCTGCATGGCCTGATCCTTGGAATAGTTGGCAATCCGGCCAGTAGCCTACCCGACCGCGCGGCGGCAGGCTGAGTAGCACGCGATCAGCGAACGGTATGCGCTCCGGCGCTGGTCGTGTGAATGCTGTTGTAGTAGAGAGGAATTCGCATGCGTTCGCATGTCATCGTCGGTCGCGGAGCTACCGCTTCGGCCACCGCGAAGCTACTCGCCGAGTCAGGCGACCGGGTACGCATGGTCAGTCGCAGTGGCGCGGGCCCCGAGAACCCGAGCATCGAGCGCGTGGCGCTGGACGCGGTCGACACGGCCGCGCTGGCCGCACTCGCCGAGCAAGCCGACACCGTGTTCAACATGGCCATGCCCGCGTATCACACTTGGCCGCAGACCGTTCCGCCGCTGTTCGGGTCCATTCGCGCCGCCGCGGAACAGGTCGGCGCGACTTACGTGATGTTGGGCAACCTGTACGGCTACGGTCCCGCCGACGGCCCGCTCACCGAGCAGTCGCCGCTGGCGGCCACGGGACCGAAAGGCCGCGTACGTGCCCGGATGTGGCAGGAGGCCGAACGGGCCCACCGCGCGGGTCGCGTGCGCGCCGTCGAAGTGCGGGCCGGGCAATTCGTGGGCGCCGGCGCCGCCTCGCTGTTCTCGATACTGGCCGAGCCGAATATCCGTGGCGGCCGGTTGGCGTTGCTGCCCCAAGCGCTCGACCTGCCCCATGCCTACACCGCGATCGGCGACGCCGCGGCGGCCGCCGTCGCGGTCGCGCGCGACGAACGCGCCTGGGGGCGCGCCTGGCACGCGCCCACCATCACCGCGACCGTGCGCGAGCTGGCCGGACGATTCGCCGCGGCGGCCGGTGCGCCCGAGCCGCAGCTGGCGGTCATGAGCGATCGCGAGCTGGCGCTGCTGGCGATCACCGACCCGTTCTGGGGCGAGCTGTTCGAGACCTACCACATGTCGCACGCGACCTTCACCGTCGACGACTCGGCCATCCGCGACACGTTCGGCTTGAAGGCGTCCGACCCGGACGAGGTGTTCGCGGAGGTCGTGCGCGCCGCTTGACCGATCGAACAGCCGATTCGCCTTATCCGAGGACTGCGGTCAGGTCCAGGTGCGCGAGTCGGTCGTGGTCGGCGAGGATGTCGATGGCGGTGATACGGCCGCCGACGACAGTGAAGCTCATGATCGAGAACGGGGCGCCGTCGAGGGTGTTGACCAGTCCGGCGACGCCGTTGACGACCGCCGGGTTGACGGTGCAGAGGGTGGCCATGCGCTGGAAGGTTTCGGCTTGCCCGGCGACGGCTGTCGCGCCCCGGATCACGCGCATCGCCTCGCCGGCGTCGGCGCGCAACACCACGTCGGGGTCGAGCATTCGCAGTAGTTCGTCGAAATCTCCACCGCGTGCGGCGGCGAGGAAGGCATCGACGACGCGGCGTTGCCGGGACAGGTCCGGGTCGGGGCCCGGTGTCGCGCCTCGGACCCGGCGCCGCGCCTGGCTGGCCAGCTTCTTGGCGGTTTGCGGCGTGCGATCCACGATGGGCGCGATCTGTTCGTACGGCATGGCGAACATGTCGTGCAGGACGAAGGCGAGTCGCTCGGCCGGGCTCAGCGATTCCAGCACTATGAGCAGCGCCAGTCCCACCGAATCGGCGAGCAGCGCTTGTTGTTCCGGGCCGGGCGTGGTCTCGCTGGTGATCACCGGGTCGGGTAGGTGGTGGGCCTCTAACGGTTCCTCGTGGCGGCTCTTGCGTGCCCGCAGCATGTCCAGGCAGACCCGTCCGACGACCGTGGTCAGCCAACCGCCCAGGTTGCCGACGCCGGCGGCGTCGGTGCGGGCCAGGCGCAGCCATGCCTCCTGAACCGCGTCGTCGGCTTCGGTGAGCGAGCCGAGCATCCGGTAGGCGACCGACCGCAGGTGTGTGCGGTGCTCTTCGAACCGGTCGGCCAGGAACTGCTCATCGTGCACGGGATCCTCCTCGATTTCTTCCCGAACCGATGACGAACCGGCGACGGAAAACGTGACCCTATCCCTTCGCCGGTCCGTCGTGCGGCCTGGCCGACCCGTCGGCGAGATGCGCGGCCGAAGGGCTCGCCAGCGCTTCGACCAGGAGTTCTCCGTGCTGCGGTCACAGTCTGTTCCCGCTGTACGTCAGTGCACCGGAACACGATCCGCAAAGCCGGGCAACTGTCGAAGGGAACAACACTGTGAACGCGATCGAAGTACACGGCACCGTCGCCGAGGGCTACGAACAGGTGCGTGCCGAGTTCGCCACCGTGGTCGCCGAGGAGAACGGGGAATCGGGCGCGCAACTGGCCGCGTTCGTCCGCGGCCGCCAGGTGGTGGACCTGTGGGCGGGCGCGGAGGTCACCGGGACCACACTCACCGGCCTGCACTCATCTACCAAAGGGGCCGCGGGCCTGGTGATGGCGCTGCTGATCCAGGACGGGGCTCTCGACGTCGACAAGCCGGTCGCCCACTATTGGCCGCGGTTCGCAGCCGCGGGCAAGGAGCGCATCACGGTGCGAGACGTGCTCGTGCACCGAGCCGGGATCATCGGGGTCGACGGTGGTTGCACCGTCGCGGAACTGGCTGACGAGCAGATCATCGCCGAGCGGCTGGTGGAGCAGCGGGCCTACTTCGCGCCGCGCACCGTGCACGGCTACGGCGGGTTCGTCATGTACGCGATCCTGGGTCAGGTGGTGCGCGCGGTCACCGGAAGCACCATTCAGAAACTGTTCGAGCAGCGCGTCCGCGCCCCCTATGGGCTGGACGTATACCTGGGTCTGCCCGAGGAACTGGATCACCGGTACCTGCCGATCCTGCCGTGGCGGGCGACGCCGGAGATGGAAGCGGCCTTCGCCGCGAACTCACCGAACCCGCACAGTATGGCCGGGATCTCCTACAACCTCAACGCGCGCGGCTTCACCGCCGCCGACGTCATGGCGCTGCCCAACGACACGAAAGTGCGCCGCCTCGGGCAGGGTTCGGCCGGCGGCGTCGGCAGTGCGCGCGGCCTGGCGCGGATGTACGCGGCGGCCACCACCGGCGTCGACGGACGGCCACCGCTGTTGTCCCTGGAAACCATCGCCACCATTTCCGCAGTCCATTCCAGCGGCGCGGACTTGGTGCGCGGGAACCGCGCACCCTACACGTTGGGATTCGAGGCCAAGAGCCTTCTGCATCCGTTCCTCGGCGTACACGCCTTCGGGCACACCGGCTCCGCGGGCTCGGACGGATTCGCCGATCCGCACAGCGGTCTCACCTACGGCTACACCCGCCACCGCGCGGCGTTCGCGTTCAACGCACCCGAGAACGGACGGCTGGCCGCCGTCCTGCACCGCGCCGTGACCGACACCGACTTCGCGTCGGCCGCCTGACTCCCCTCCATCGACCATCAGGAGCGACACGAACATGTCCACTCACACCACCTCGAAAATCCGCACCCGCGGCATGAAACTCGCGCGCTGGGTTCCCGTGGCCGCCGTGCTGGCCGAGACCGCGGTCGGCGCGTACTGGGACCTCGCGCGGATCTCCTATGTCCGTGAGTCGTTCGACCACCTCGGCTACCCTATGTACTTCGCGACCATCCTCGGCGTCGCCAAGACCGCGGCGCTCGCGGCGATCCTCACGCCCGGCCATCCCCGCACCAAGGAATGGGCCTACGCCGGACTGGTCTTCGTCTACGGCGGCGCCGCCGCGTCCCACGTAGCCGCCGGTGACGGCCCGGACAAGTGGGCGATGCCGCTGTTCTTCGCCGTCGCCACCTTCGCCGCGCGCGCCTGGCTGCCGCAGGGCGGCTCCACCACAGCCGCCCTGCGCGCACTCGGCGGCTCCCGACGCCGGCCCCAGTACGCCTGACTGATCACACCAACCACAGATTCACCCCGAGAGATAAGGAAACCGGACCATGAACGCGAACACCACCACCCAGCAGCGCAGCGGCTCCCGTCTGCCCAACCCACAGCAGCTCGTCCCGGCACTGGGAGAGGTCGGCGCGGCGCTGTTCAAGGCCACCGGCACCGGAGCGATCCCGCCGGCCACGGTCAGCCTGGTCCAACTGCGCGCCGGCCAGATCGTCGGCAGCACCTACCTGGCCATCCTGCACGCGGGCAACCTGCGCACCGCCGGTGAATCCGAGGAACGCATCGCCGCGGTGGCGACTTGGCGTGACGCCCCGTATTTCACCGAGCCAGAACGCGCCGCGCTCGCCTTGGTCGAGGCCGTTCTGCAACCCGCACCGCTCGGCGAGCGAGTGCCCGACGAGCTCTACGCCCGCGCGGCCGAGTACTACGACGACAAAGCCCTGGCCACGCTCGCGATGGCCATCGGCCAGGTGAACTTCTTCGTCCCGCTGGCCCTCATCGGCAAGCCGCTGCCCGGTCGGCCGCAGGCCGAGCAGTGGACCCCCGTCTTCTGACGGTTCGACACCACCGGCCGCGGGGGCCGGGTCACCCGCCCCGGCTCCGCAGCGGCGCCGTCCCTCCCCAGGTCACCGACCGCGAACGGCCGAGGACGTGCCGACGGCCGTACCGGGGCCACATCAACTGTCGTTGCTGAACAATAGCTAGATTTGAGAAAATCGCCGAGTCTCCGCTGTTTATCCCACTTCAAATGCGAATTCGTGAGCATTCGGTAACATGCTGGATGGATGCCTCAAGGGCTTGGGCGGGCGTGATAGGAACTCATTCATGTACCGGCTCCTGCGATGCCTGGTTCCACTTCTCGCGGTATGCGCCGCCTTCGTCCCGCCCACGACAGCCGCCGCCGCTCCCGGCGCTCGCATCATCGATGTGCGCTCGCTGGGCGGGCGGGAATTCGAAGTCGTAGTCCATTCGGGAGCGATGGATCGCCCCATCACGCTGTGGGTCTCGCATCCGGGTTCCGGCGCACCCGCGCTGTACCTGCTCAACGCCGTGGACGGGGGTGAGGAGGGCGGGCCGTGGCCCCGGCGCACCGACGTTGCGGCGTTCTTCGCGGACAAGCCGGTCAACGTGATCGTGCCCATGGGCGGGCGCGCCAGCTACTACAGCGATTGGTCGCGCGACGACCCGGTGCTCGGCCGGAACAAATGGACGACGTTCCTGACCAGGGAACTGCCGCCGCTACTCGCGGCCAGGTTCGGGATGAACGGCCGCAACGCCGTCGCGGGACTGTCCATGTCGGCGACCTCCGCGTTGAACCTCGCGATCGGCGCGCCCGGCCTGTACCGGGCGGTGGGCGCGTACAGCGGGTGCCCACGCGTCAGCGATCCGATGGGCCAGGCGATCGTCGCGGCGCAGCTGGCGGTGTTCGGCGCGGACCCGGCCAATATGTGGGGTCCGCCTGGTGACCCGGCCTGGTCCGAACACGACCCGATGGTGCAGACAGAGCGGCTGCGCGGTGTGGCGCTCTACATCTCGGCGGGCACCGGCGTGCCGGGACCCCACGAGACGCTCAGCGATCCGGGCATCGACGGCAACCCCGGCCGGCTGGTCGACCGGCTGCTGGTCGGCGGGGCCATGGAAACGGTGATCAACGGCTGCACCCGGGCGTTCCTGGACCGCTTGAATGCCCTCGGCATCCCGTTCACGGCGAATCTGCGCCCCGTGGGCACGCATGCCTGGACGTACTGGCAGGACGACGTGCACGAGTCGTGGCCGATGTTCGCCAGTGCGCTGGGGGTCTGACCGGGCAGCCTGTCTCCGCTACGGATTCCAGGGGTCGAGCCCCCCTTCGGGATCGAGGTGGTCGAGGTTGGCCACCCGCCTGGCCGAGCGCATCAGGGCTTCGCGGTTGATGTCGGTCGGGTTCTCGTAGTAGGCCCGAGCCGCCTCCTGATGCATGGTCGCGACCCGGTGGCCGATCGCCCAGCGGGTGTCACGGCCCGCGCCGTCCCACTCGTCCGGGGTGATCGCGGCGCGCAATGCCCGGTCCGAATGCCAGTTCTGCTCCACCCGCTGCACGAACGCCTGGTCGATCGCGGCGCCGGGGGCCGGTGCGTTGCTGTGCCGGACGAAGCTGTCCGCCGAGATGACCGCCTGGGCGGCGAAGGCGTCGTGTGCCTCGTGGCCGACGTGATTGTCCACCGCCCATGCCGCCGCGATCGCCTTCTGCAACGGTGCGAAGCTGTACGGATTCTGCGATGCGGTCGATTCCTGGACGGAGTACGCCGTCAGCGCGTGCGTGACCCGCTCGTTGGTGGCGCCGGAGGAGAGCAGGACGGAATGGATACGCGAATCGGGAACCTTGTTGTCGCGCAGCACTTTCAGAGCGCGAGAGACGCCCAGTTGGGTGTGCATGCCCCCGGCCTCCGTGGCCGCGGCGACCGCGACACCTCGCCAGTTGGTGCGGGCGAGCTGATGCTCGATGTATCCCTCTTCGCGGCTGGTCAAGATCCTGTTGGTGGAGCGTTCGATCCTGCGTCGTGCGCCGGCCAGCGGATTCAGCGGATTGACCCTTCCGCCGGCGAGCCAAGCCGTCACCGGCGAGGTGTTGATGGCGCTGAGCGTGGTGAGCGTGTTCATCAGCCCCATGCCGGGCGAGGTCTTCCCAGTGCCGCCACCACCCATGCCGAGGGCTGTGCCGCTGCTGCCGGCCGCCTTGCTCGAACTGCCCTGGATCGCGAGACCGAATCGGTTGGCGATCCAGTCGTTGCCGCGGGTCAGGCCGTTGCTGAGGCGTCTGAGCTGGAATATGGCGACGATCTCGACGGTGCCCGCGATGACGATCACCGCCATGACCTGGCCGCGAGCCTGCGCGAACAGGTTTCCCATGAAAAGAATGTAGACACCGAGAAATATGGTGTACGCCGTCATTCGCGCCGCGGCGACGAAGCTGTCCACGACATTGCGGACCAGAAATGTCTGCGTGGGGCCGTACACGAACCCGCCCGCGGCGAAGCCGAATATCGACATGATTCCGTGGTAGATCGTGTCCAGCGCGGCCTTGATGACCTTGAGCCCCAGGTACATCGCGAAGATCAGCAAGATGCCGCCGCAGGTCAACAGCATAAATCCGGTGGCGACCTGCCCCATGGACGGATTCTGGGCCTTCGCTTGCGCGGCGGCGTCTCCGCATGCCTTCATGCCGCTGATCACCCGGGCGTCGTCACCGGCCGACACCCCGGCCGACCATGCCGACCGGCAGGCGGGCCGCTGGTCGACCGTATGCCCGAAATTCCACACTTGCAGCGGCTGCCGGGCGAAGTTGTCGGCCAGATCGCTCTGCATCGTCGCCACCAGTTGGGTCGGATTCGGGTCGGAGTTCCCGTTCAAGCCCGCCGCCACCGAGATGCCCAGATCACGGCCCTGGGCAAGCAAACCGTCCGAGGACAGCACATCCGCCAGTGGCTCGGCGAGGAACAGCGGCCCCAGCAACGCCACGCCCACCATCGTCACCACCTGCATGGTGGCCTTCGCGTGATAGCCGCGCACGATGAACCACCCGACGAAGAACGCACCGATGCTCGCCGCGGTGACCAGCATGAGCGGCGTCGCGATCTGACCGGCCAGAGCATCGGCCACGCCACGCAACGCCGCGCTGAACATGTCCAGCCACCGGAAGCTCAACGCGTAGCCGATCAGCCAGATCGCCGTCGTCACGATGGCTATGTAGCCGATGAACTCCAAGCCCAGCACGGCCCACAGGATGGTGGCGCGCGGCTTGAACAGGCTTTCGTCACCGGTCGCGAAGCGATAATCCGACAGCGCGATCCCCGACGAGTCGCGAACGTTCATCCAGCTGAGTCCGTCGATCTCGGATGTCTCCGCCGTGGCGCCCGCCGCGTCCTGGGCGACGGCAAGCGCGCCGATGAAACCGGGGAACACGAATAGCGCGAATGCGGTCAGGCCGAACCAGATCGCCCTTCGCCGCCAAGGACTCGCCATGACGAGTGACCGCAGGCCGGGCCCGCCGCCGTGGATATGCCGGATTACGCGGAACTCGCGGGGGACTCGGACCGGAAGCCGTTCGGACGAGCTACGGCTGACAGTGCGGGATCGCACCGCTGGGGAGCAGATGTGCACGGAAGAGTCCTTCGTCCCGTCTTCGGGGGCGCGGTCGACTGCGAATGCTGAAACCGGTTGCACGCGAGCTGTAATGACAGTTCCCACCCGCGTCTCATGCCCTGTATTACAGACAGGTACGGAAACATCCGCTTGAACGGTCAATGACATCCAGACGGCTCGGGGGTGTACGTACGTACCTGGAGGAGCACGTTGGAGACAGTGCGAAATGCACTGGCATACAGCTGTTTTCGGTAACCGATGGCTACTCGTTCGGCGGGCGGGAGCCTGTGCAGACCGTCTCGACCTCGCAGAAGTGCGACAGAGGACACGTGAACGGCCGGGATCGCGAAATCACCGCGTTGTCGTACTCCGGGCGGACAATGCCGCTATGGCATACGACGAAGAGTTGGCCGAGCGAATCCGGGAGCTGATCGCGCCCGGCCCCGAACTCACCGAGCGCAAGATGTTCGGCGGCCTGAGCTTCCTGATCAGCGGAAATATGGCGGTGGCGGCCAGCGGGCAGGGTGGGTTGCTGGTGCGGGTCGGTCCCGACGAAGGTGAGCGGCTACTCGGTGACGCCGCGCGGCCCATGGTCATGGGCGGGCGCGAGATGGTCGGCTGGCTGCTGGTTACCGATGTCGACGACGACGAAGTCCTGCGGGAATGGGTCGAGCGCGGCGTCGCCTACGCTCGCGCGCTCCCGCCCAAGAAGAAGTAGGCCGGCTCAGGGCCGCACCTGGCGCCGGAAGAGCACGCGGTCGAATTCGCGGCCGTACTCGTCCACCGCGACCACGTCCATCTCGCTGGCGAAGACGCCCGGCCGGACGTCGACGCGCAGGAACGAGTAGTTCCGGAAGCGGACCCGCGACCACGGCGCGGCTTCGTCCTGCTTGCCGCCGCCCGGCGTCCAGACGTAGCTGTTCGGCACCGTCGTGTCCGATAACTCGTTGCCCCGGAACGATTCTCGTGATTCGGGCTGGAATTCGTAGCGCGGGCGTCCGCCACCGCCCACGGTGTAGTAGACGGTCCCGTCGGTCTCCGGATAGACGATCGAGTTGTCGCCCGCGACCTTCGTCGCTTGCCCGCCGCGGATCGGATCGGTGCGTTCGTAGACGTGATTGTGGCCTTGCAGCACCAGATCCACGTGGTAGCGGTCGAACAGACCGACCCACGCGTCCCGCACGCCGCCGTCGCTGGCGTGCGCTTCGGTGGTCGAATACGCGCAGTGGTGGAAGAAGCAGACGATGAAGTCGATGCCGGGGTCGGCGCGGTAGGCGGCCAGCGTGCGCTCCACCCAACTCGTCTGGGCTCCACCGGAATAGCCGGTGTTCGCGCGGATCTCGCAGGAGACGTCGTTGGCGTCCAGTGAGAGCACCGCAACGTTGCCGTAGGTGAACGAGTACGCCGCCGGGCAGCCCGCCGGACCGTTGCCGGGGAAGTCCAGGCGCGCGAGATGACCGCCGTAGCCGTGTTCGCCGTACGTCGCCTCCATGTCGTGATTGCCGGTGGCGAACATCCACGGCGTCTGCGCGGCGCTGGGCTCGATGGCGTGGAAGTAGGCGTCCCAGACGTAGGGGTTGTACTTGTCGAACCCGCTCGCCGGCCGCGCTCCGTGCCGGACGAACTGTCCGGGTTTGCCCGCGCCGGAGGGGTCGGCGTAGGCGATGTCGCCGGCGAGGATGTGGAAATCGGGCCGGGCCGCGGCGATCTGGCGCAGCACATTGCTCGCGTGCGGCGCGGCCGGATCGTTGTCGGCCTTGTAGTACTTGTCGTCGTAGTCACCGGGCGCGATGCCCTCCGGCAGCGCCGGAGTCTCGTCGGTGCCCTGGTCGCCCATCATGGTGAAGCGGAACGGAAGGATCGCGGCGCGTCCTGTGGGCATCGCGGGCGCGGCGGCACGGATGTCGCCGACGAATCCCTCGGAGGTCCGCCATCGGTAGAAGTGCGGCACGCGACCGGGCAGCCCGTCCACCGGGGCGTGGACGTAGAACTGTTCGGCAGCGAGCACTCCGCCGTCGGCTGTGGGTACCTGGGTGAGCAGGTTGCGCACTTCGGCCTCGACCGTCCCGCCCAGCGCCGGCGTAGGTCCGTGGTCGAGGTACACCGTCGCGCCCGCCGGGCGTCGCGACAACTGCGCCGCGAAACGCAACTGGCTCGCCGCATCCGCACCGAAGGCCACCCGCCGTCCACCCACCGCCAGCTGCGACTCCTCGGCGTAGGCGCGCCCGCCGAACGGCGCGGCGCCGACCGCGGCGACGGCTGCGGCCGCTGCCGCGCCCCGCAGGACATTGCGCCGCGACACCGGATGACGGCGCAGGTAGGCGCGATGCCAGTCGTGCTGCTCGGCCATGGTCATGTCGGCAGCGAGATGGCCGGGAATCCCGGTGTCCGGAACGTCGCCTGCTGGATTCAGCGGTGTGGACGGCATACCGCAGATGCTGTACCGGCCGGGCGTACCTGATCAATTCGGACACCGCACCGCGGGCGGGAATACCGTCGCGACAGCCGGACTCGCCGTCGTGATCGGCGCACGGTGCGGGGCTGAACCGCCTCGGCCTTCGTCCGGGGCGGCACCGGCGCGTGTGATCGATCCCTCCCGTAGGTATGCGTGACCTACTACGTCGGCGGCTGATCCGGGGTGTCCGGTGGCTGTGCTGGGTCGGCGGGAGGACCGGGGGAGAACGGGGAGACGATCGAAGGATCCCAGGGGAAAGTCCCAGCACCGTCGGTCCGCCGCGCGGTGGGCGCGGCCAGCGGTTCGTTGTTACCGGTCAGCCTGCGAACAGTCCGCTCGAGTGCGGGCAGGATCTCGGTGATGTCGAGATCGGCGTGCGCGAATCGGCCGATCAGCGCGTACGTCATGTGGGTGAGCACGAGCGCGATGTCCGCGGTGTACTCGGGATCGATATCGGCGAAGAGGGCGCCCACCGCGGGCAGCACGGCGTCGAAACCCTGTGCGTCCAGTCGACGGCCCGCCGGGCTGGATCGCACGCGATAGTAGGCCTCCAGCATCCGAGGATTGCGCTCCCACGGTTCGAAGACGTACCGCAGCAGACGAAGCAGACCATCGGTCAGCGACTCGCCCTCGAGCGTCGGAGCGGGGGCCGCATAGGTGTTCGTGGCCATCCACCGCTCGACCGCGGCGAGCATCAAATCGTCCCGGGTGGGGAACTGCTTGTAGACCGTGGCGAGGGAGACGTGCGCACTTCGGGCGACTGCCCGCAGTTGGACCGCGTCGTAACCGTCCGACTCCAGCATCGACACCACGGCGTCGATGATCTTTGCCGCCGAATCCCTTTCGTCTGACCTGGCCACGTACGTACCGTAATCCAGTCGCCGGATTCCGGACACTCACGCCGCGTACCGCCACGACCGTGGCGTCGCCGGGTCGCGGAGAGCGCGGCGGCACAATTGTGGACGGCTGCGGACGCTCCGGTCGGCGCACTGACGCAGATGATCTTGTCTGTTTTCCGCTAGCCTGCCGCGTGGGACATTTGTACTGTGGGTCCATGACCACCGACAACCGGGCTATCGTCCAGGCCGCGTGGCGGGCGTTCGCCAGTCACGACGCCGAGCGGATCGCACCGTTTTTCACCGAGGACGCCGAATGGCTCGCCCCAGCGGACAACGCCACCGCGGTCGCGCTCGACATCCCCAGTCACATGATCGGTCGGCAGGCGATCACCGACTTCCTCGCCCACGAGTACACGAAATTGTTCGTCAGTGACGTCACTGTGGACTTTCGCGGCTTCTACCTGGACGGAGACCGGGTGATCGTGGAGGAAACGATGAGTGCCACGTTGGCGAACGGAAACGCCTACAGCAATGACTACTGCTTCGTCTTCGAGTTACGGGACGGCCTGATCCACAGGGTTCGCGAGTACATGGACACTGCGCGCGGGCACCGCGACGTCTTCGGAGGTGCTGCCGTAGCTGGTAGCGCCGAAACCGAGGCCGCGCACTCATAGATCAGGTGAGTGGGTGGCCGCGGCGGTGGCATTGTGCGGCGTCGTCGCCAGCGTGATCAGGCCAGAATGATAAGTACCAGTGGTGGCGAGCCGACCGAACACAGGACACCGTTGCCGCTCTTGGCCGGTTCTCGCGCCGATCGTGGTCAGCCGGAGCAGATCCGCGTGTGGAGCCGCGGACGCGGGCCAGGGAGTATGTGTCGGGCCTGGTCGCGGGTCTGGAGCGCAAGAACGGGTGGACGGTGGCCGAGCATGCCGGTGCGGTGCGGTGCGTCCGGACGGGATCCAGCGGATGCTGCGCATGGCGGACTGGGACGTCGACGGGGTTCGTGACGATGTGAGGGCCTATGTAGTGGAGCAGTTGGGTGATTCCGAGGGGGTGTTGATCTGCGACGAACGGGTTCGTCAAGAAGGGCACTCGTTCGGCGGGGGTTCAGCGGCAGTATTCCGGCACCGCCGGGGCTCGTCGGTAAATTACTGTCAGAGTTATCTTTGGGGCGAAGTGTGGGGTGACGGCGGGAAACTTGGGTATGTGTCGTCTGCGAGATTGTCGATCCGCTGCTGAGTTGCGGGTCGAGTTCGATCAATTCCTGCCGCATCTGGATGAACGCCGTCGTCGGCTCTACCTCGCCAGCGAGGCGATGGCGATGGGCCACGGGCGGGATTTTCGAAGTTCCGAACCTGGCTCGAGCGGCGGCGGATCGGGTATGTGGTGGCGGTGCCCAGTAGCGCGCCGGTCGTCATGTCGCTTGCCGGTAGCAGCCGCGCCGGCCAGATCGTGGCCGACGCGCCCCCGCAGGCGTGGAAGCGCCGTAGCTGCGGAAACGGCGCGAAAGGCCCTCGGGTGTTCGACTGGGCCGTCGCCACGGTGCCGACCGTGAGCGAGGCCGGACCCGGCTGGGGACGCTGGCTGCTGGCTCGTCGGTCGCTGACGCCAAAGGCGAACTCGGAACGGCCTACTACATGGCACCCACATACCTTGCTGTGACAGCCGCCAGCTCCCCAAAAGCATTGGCAGCGACCTCATTCCACTCACGGTCGGTGAGATCAGACGTCTCCTGGCATACCTGACCACACCGTCACCGAACCTCACCACTGCGTTGCACTGGTCGACCTGGCGCAGGCGCCACCAGCACCAGGCAAAACAGGCCCACTACCAGCGACGACGCCGGTTACATCACGAAGTGATGCTGGAGTACTGATGGGTTGAACAACCATCAGCCCTGTCGCGAGCCAGCTTGGTCTACCCAGCGATCCGGCGAGATGAACTGATGAACGCTCGCTTGTTGGTTCAGGGTCTCCTTCGAAGCCGCCGAATATGCCACGGGCTGGGAAGCCGGTGGGACGGTCGGGTGATTAGGCTGAGTGTCCTGTGACAGCATGAAAGGTGATCCATGCCTGGTGTCTTCGCGCATGTCCTAAAGGTGCATCAGTGGGTCTACGAGCACAGTGGTGGATTCGTCGGGCATCGGACGCTGCTCGGGAAGCCGACGCTGCTGCTACGGACGGTTGGACGCAAAACGGGGCATTTGCGGACCTCGGCGTTGGTTTACGGACGGGACGGCGAGGACTATCTGATCGCTGCGTCCAATGGCGGTTCGCCGCGACCGCCGGGGTGGCTGGCGAATCTGAAGTCGCAGCCGGCGTGCGAAATTCAGATCGTACGGCGGCGGATACGGGTGGTGGCACGTGCGTTGTATCCAGGCGACCCGCACTACACGCGCATGTTCCAGATCATGGACAAGGTTCTCGACGGACAATATACGGCCTACCAAAAACAGACGACGCGACCGACCGCCGTGGTAGTGCTGTCACCTCTCGACTGACGCCGACAGATTCGAAAGAGCTGAATACGGCAGGGCACAGTCGGGCGCTGTCCAATTTATGTCCTGCCGGATTCGTCTCGGTTTGTCACGGCTCGCCCCAGGAAGTCCTACTCGATCAGTCGATGACAGGCTCCAGCTCGTCGTCTGCGACGGCACAATTTCTGCGAGCCGAACGGCAACGGAACCCAGAAGTTTGTCCAGTTCTATGTCCAGGTCGGTGACCAACCGATCGATTTCGCCGAACTTTTTCGCAAGCTCGAAGAATACCGGTTCTCGAAGAGCAGCGTCTGCCTGCTCACGCAGGTGTGGATTATTGCGATCGGCGATGACGTTACCTGGGTAGAAAACAAGCGGATCGGTGTTCTTTGCGATCACCCGGCGAATGAGCAACTCTTCTGCGTTCGCCAGCCATATACCCAGTGTGGGAGTCACCGACTATGACTGTGAGCATGCTGGAGCCGATTGCACACCTTCCGTGCAGGCTCAGTCGCCCGACAATCCAGCGGTCTGACTGCCATCCACCGGGACGGCGACGGCCGGACAGGCAGCGCCGACCCCGACGCGAAGGCGCAGCCTCCGGGGACCACTCCATTGATCGGGGACCGCCGCTGGTCCCTGGGCACGCTGCGCAAACGCATACATCACGGATCCCATATCCGCATAGATAGCGATCCAGCGCGTGCGTGGAACCGCTTCCTACGACCGCCGCGCCGACTCCGTACACTGCTGGATGAGGGTTGCTGCGAGCCATTCTTCGTAGCGGTCGGATGTCCAGCCTGCTTTGCGGACCAGGAGGTCGTACACCTCGGGGCCGGATAGGGCGTACACGACGGTGACGTATGAGTCGAGGTCGGCGATGGGGGCTGCGGCTCTGGCCGCTGCTGCTTCGCCGATCATGCGGAGCCCGGCCTGCCGCTGCTGGTGCGACTCGGCGTGCAGGTCGCGCAGCGTCGGCTCGACGTCGCCCGCCGCGGCGAGCACCAGCTCCAGACCCGCCTCACGGTCACAGATCATCCGCATGTTGCGCGCGTGGAGTCGCAGGACCTGTTCGGTGCTTTCGGCGTCCAGGGCCTCGCGGAACCAGGGGCGTTCCAGCATCGGAATCGGCTCGTCGTCACCAACAAGTCGCATGTCCCGCAACGCCTTCAGGATCTCCACCTTCGATCCGCACGCGGTGAACACGGTCGCGCGGGCGACGTTCGCTTCCTCGGCGATGGCATCGACCGAGGTCGCCGCGTAGCCGCGGGCCAGAAACAGGGTTTCGGCCGCGTTCAGGATGTCGATCCGTGTCGCGGCTGCCTGTAGCTGACGGCGGGTGGAGCGATGTCGGGCTTTGACTTCGCCGGTCATGGGTTCACATTATCCGTGATACTCGCTAGCATACCAGTCTAGTAATCATACTGATGGTCCGCAGGGAGCTGCTCATGGATGCGCGAGAGATCGTCGAGAACGAGTTCCGGATGCTTGCCACGGGTGATGTCGAACTCGCTCACCGTGTGATCAGCCCGGATCACGTCAACCACATGGCGCTCGACGAACCGCCCGCCTGCCGCGTGCCCGGCGTGCCCGGCATGCTGGCCACCGGCGTCTGGCTGCGTACCGCGTTCTCGGACCTGCGCTGGGACATCCTCGACTTCATCGAGTCCGGCGATCGCGCCTGCGCCTTCACCGAAATGTGCGCCGTCCACACCGGGCCGTTCATCGTCTACCCGCCCGGCGCGAAGCCCAAGGTATTCCCGGCGACCGGGCGCCCCATCCGGGTACGGCAAGCCCACATCGACACGTTCAAAGGCGGAAAGACCAACAGCCACATAGCCGTTCGGGACGACCTGGCGATGATGACCCAGCTCGGCTATCTACCACCCAACCCGCGGGCGATGTTCCGGCTCGCCAGGCACGAACTTCTCGGCCGCAACCGGCGGGCGGTTCGCGAGGTCACCCGCGCCGCTGCCGACGCCGCCGACGCCGCCAGCACGACCAACCACAACAGACATTCGGCTCGTCGATCACTCGACTGAACACAGAGAGGACCTGCGGTGCACTGGATCGGTAGCACGCATGAGGTCACTAGTGCACTCGCGACAGTTCCTCAGCCACATTCGGCCGGCCAGTTATCGGCATTCGAGAACGCCTCGAAAAGTTCTGATTTCGTCGGTCGAGAGCGCGAACTCTCGACTATCGCGACGCTGCTGCTCGGCTCCACTCGGCTGATCACCTTGGTCGGCGCGGGCGGCATCGGCAAGACTTCCCTGGCGCACGAAGCGATCCGCAGATATCAGAAGGCACGACGGATTCCCCACTTTTGGGTGCGACTGTCGAGGTTGTCCAAGGATTGCGGTGTGACCGCCGTCGAGGAGGAATTCGCCAGAGCCGTTGTCGACGCGGACTTTTCGGGACGGTCAGCCTGGGACACACTGGTCGAGACGCTGACCGACCGAACGGGCGGAGGGCGGGCCGGGCAGTCGATCGTGGTGGTGGACAACTGCGAGCATGTGCTGCTCGCAGCGGGCCAAGTGATCACGAATCTACTGGCGGCGGCACCAGATGTGACGATCCTGGCGACCAGCCGAAAGCCGATCGACTGGACCGACGAGCGACTACTCCCTGTTCCGCCGCTCACGGAGGGACAAGCCCTCGCATTGTTTCGCGCTCGTGCCGAGCTGGCCGGGCATCCGATCGTCCACCGCGAACAGGTTCAGCAGGCGGTGTCGATCTGCACGCGAGTGCACAACAATCCGCTCTATATTCGGCTTGCGGCGGCTCGGCTGCACCGGCAGCCGCTGGCGATGCTGCTGCGCGACTTGACCGGAGAATCTGGTGATCGCCGCCTGCGTTGGTCGGGCGGACCCCGGTTCGGCGTCGAGGAACGGCATCGCCGCATCGCCGACGTCATCGCCTGGTCCTACGACCTCTGCGACGCCAAGGAGCGGCTGCTGTTCGAGCGGCTCGCGATCTTCGCCGCCGGGTACGACACCGCGTCCGAAGACGACGCGGGCTTCGCCGACCGGGACGGGGGCGCCGATCTGGAGGCGATCGAAGCAGTATGTGCCGATGAGCATTTCGACGGCACCGCTGCGGTCATCACGCGAGCGGAGATAGCCGATCTGCTCGATCGCTTGGCCGACCACTCGCTGGTTTCACTGCACCTGACACCGACAGCGGTGCGCTATTCGCTGGTGGAGAGCCTGCGGATCTTCGCCGCCGAGCGGCTGCACGAGCGCTCGTCCACCGAGTGGCAGCGGTTGGCCGCGAAACACCGAAACTACTACTGCGGCAAAATCGTTCGAGCGCAGGCCGAATGGTTCGGCCCGGCCGAGCAGGAACTGCTGCACTGGGCTCGGCTGGTCTGGCCCAACCTGGTGCGCGCCATCGACGAGAGTCTGCACTCGCCCGAAACCGCCGTCGAGGGCCTGCGGATCGCCGTCGGCGTCGTCACTATTCGCCTGCCGATCCTCAATGGCTCATTGCGCGAGGCATATTCACTGATCGAACGGACCGTGACGCTCGCGGAGCATTCGGCGCAGTTGCCGATGGCGTTGCGGATCGAAGCGAAAGCGCTGATGACCTGGCTCAGTCTGATGCGCGGCGCGAACGCGGATGCCGCACGCGCACTTGACGAATGTGTCGCACTATGCCTACCGGACCAGGCGGATCGAGCCCGTTGGCGTACGAACCCCGAACACGATCACGGATTGCCCGCATGGGTCGACCTCGCACACGGCGTCGAGCTACTGCTGGCGCGCGGAGACGTGCGAGCCGTCGCGGTGCTGCAGCGGGCACGGGAAAAGTTCACCGCGGCAGGAGATCTCGGCGCCTCGGCCACCAGCGAGCTGACCGGGGCATTGGCGGCGGCCCTGCTCGGCACCGCCGCGCAAGCACTCGACAGCGCACGCGACTACCTCGACCGAGCCACCCGCGCCGGGGCCCAGTGGGCGACGTCGTGGGCGCAGTTCGTGCTTGCGCTCGCGCTCACCATCCACGACGATCCGCGCGAGGCAATGCCGCTGGGTCGCCTGGCGCTGCGAGCGCACCTCGACATAAACGACCGCTGGGGCGTACTACTCGGCACCCACCTGCGCGCCTGGACCCTCGCCAAGTCGATCGTCATCGCACGCACCGAGAGCCGTCCAGTCCGCCGGGAACAGCTCGTCGAATGGGCAACCGAGATCGCACACCTACTCGGCGGCAGCAGCGAACTCCGCAAACGCATCCCCGCCGAACACACCAACCTAGGCCCTTTCGTGGCCGCGACCGACGCGGCCACCGAGGCCGCTCGCTCCGTGCTCGGCACACGCTTCGCCGCAGCGTACCGTTCGGGCGCGACGCTGCGAGCCGAACATCACGAAGCGGCACGGCTGGCACTCGGCGACATGCCACTCGGCCAGTCATCGATCCACCTCCCCGCTCGCAACCAGCCCTATACGCACTGGCAAGAACTTTCCGCCGCCGAACAACAGGTCGCCGTCCTCGCGGCCGCAGGCTGGACCAACACCGCGATCGCGGCCCGACGCGGCACATCGACCAAAACCGTTGACGCGCAGATGGCCTCGATCTTCAACAAGCTGCTGATCAACTCCCGCACCCGCATCGCCGCCCTGATACCGCCCGAGGTGCGCCCCCAGGTCACAGAGGAGGCAACCAAGCTCCCCCGGCGCGCCTGGTAGGACTTTGTCAGGTGGGTTGGGATGCTCACCAGCAGCTCCAGCAGTTCGTGACCACCTCGACCTGGGACCACACCGAGGTGAGGGCCCGGTTGACCGGGTGGGCGGCGAGGTTGATCGATCCGGACGCCCTCGTGGTCGATGACACCGGTATCCCGAAGGACGGGACGAACTCTCCTGGTGTGGCGCGGATGTATTGCGGGGCGCTGGGGGCTTGTCCGTAAATCACTGTCGGAGTTGATTTTTGGGGCGGGCGGTGGAAGTGACGTTGGAAGGCCGCCTCTGCCAGGGCGTCCCAATACGGTTCCGAGACCGCGACCAGGTGCGCGAAGTCCGCTCGAGACATGCCGGTCAGAGTCGGATCGGTGAGCATTTCGGTCACGGCGGGATCGAGCGTGCGGTGGGTCGGGGCTTGCTCGGGCGGGTGTGGTGCGCAGGGGGCCACGGTGTAGTTCCAGTCGCCGTGGAAGGCGTCGGGTGTGATCGGCAGGGCGTGGAACTTAACGAACTACAACTGTCGTGCAAGCGGAGGTGCGAGGCGACCCGGTGGGATTAAGCTGTCAGGATGACGCTCTCACTCCGCGTCGCAGTAGCGCCCGTCGTGCTCGCCGGTGCGCTGGCGGGTGCCGCGCCCGCCCATGCGACACCCGGTAGCGACATCACCGCGGTCACCCTCGGCCAAGCGCAGATCCCCGCCGGCCTGCTCCCGTTCGTCGCGGGCACCGACCTCGTCGTCCGCGAGATCACGATCGGTCCCGGCGGCTCCACCGGTTGGCATTACCACGACGGCCCTGTCTTCGGCTTCGTCCGATCGGGCACGCTCACCCACCCCGGTCCCGACTGTGCCGCGCCCGTCTACCGCACCAGCGAGTTCATCTATGAGCCCGCGGGCGAATGGAACGTCCACGTCGGCCTGAACCTCGGAATCGAACCGCTCGTCCTCGACGTGGTCTACGCCCCACCCACCGGCAAGCCGCTGTTCGTCGACGCACCCGCCCCACCCTGCGCGTAGACGCTACCGGCGGCTGGAACGAGCCATACGTCGCTCGTGCCCCGCAGCAAGTCGACTCACGGCTCCAAGAAGAGGCGTTCGTTCGGTAGGCGGCGTAGGCCGGTGGTGTCGGTCAGGGCCACGGTCACCGCGTCGGTGTAACGCTGGGTCTGGTGTTCCTGGAGGAAGAGCAGGGCGGCGGTCAGGCAGGCGGCGAAATCGAATCGAGTGCCGTGCAGGAACACCGACAAGCGGACGTCGGGTTCGTCGGGACGTGGGGATGTCACGGCGTCTCCGGTGCGCGGTCACGGAAGTAGCGGAAATTGTCGCGGCTGACGATCACGGCGGCGACGAAGGTGGAGCAGGTGCTGTAGTCGCAGTCGCAGTGCAGGTCGAGCGCTCGTATCGCGTTCTTGCGGCTGGACACCGGCCAGTGCGGGTTGTCGTGGGCGAACCGGGATCGCAGCGGGCCTCGTCGGCCGGCGCCGTCGGAAGGGAACAGCCAGGTGACGCGGTCATCAGGCACGGGACACCATCTGGCGGCCGCGAGGGTGATTCGGCATCTGATCAGCCCAGGCCCGGATACCTTCGAGCAAGACGCCGCCGGACGGCCGGTACGGGCCGCGCGGCGGCACGATCCAGTGGCGGATCGCGCCGGAAGAAGCGGTGGGAGAGGGCAGCGCGATCGTCGCCCCGGACCGGGCCACGCTCACGTCCAGCCGGAACAACTCGGCGAACAAGCGGTCGTCGTCCGGCAGGTCCGCCTTCGTCAGAAAGGTCCATCTATCCGAACGAGGATGTCCCACAACCGGTCCCGGTTGCCCTCTCCGGACTTGAATATGGGCTTTGACAGCTTGGCCCAATCGGGTCGGCATCGTAACGCCGCACACGTACCCGGCACGCAGGACGATCCGCCCCAACTCGGGAGGGTCGATCACAGCGGGCAGATCGCACTCGCGGCGGTAGTAGTGACACCTGGATTGCGGTGTGTCTCCGAACGATTGCATCTCCATCTGCGCTCCCCTCAGATTTGTTGCTGGTAGGTGCGCCGTGTCCCGGCCCGACCTTTTGCACAGAGGACGGGGAAAAGTTCGGGGCGCTCCGAGCAGCCTCCGACTAGGCGCCCCCCAAGGAGAACGCTCGAGGTCAGCTTCCTGCAAGCCCGCCATGGGTTTTCATGAAGAGTTTTCGCAAATCCCCAGACGCATTGCCGTGAGTACTCGAGACTTTTCCCATCACAGGAATCGCCCACGGGCGCAACGGGAAGCGAGGGAGCGTGTCCGACGACATCGAGACGACACTGCCCAGACGTCAACTCGGTCGGTACTTACGGGAGGCTCGGCAAGCCGCGAATCTGACACTCGAACAAGTCGCGCCGATGATGCAGTGGTCGACGAGCAAGCTTCAACGTGTGGAGAAGGGGCAGTCGCCGAAGGTGCGGGAACTCGATGTCGAGGCGCTATGCCGTATCTACGATGTGGCCCCGGACCTGACAACTGCGCTCAAAGGGCTGGCGCAGCAGGCTACGGTCAAGTCGTGGTGGCACGCGTTCGATGACCTGATCGAAGGCAACTTCAACCTCTATGTCGGCCTCGAGTCCAGCGCGCACCGTCTAACCCTGTACCGGCCCGATATCGTCCCGGGCATACTTCAGACTCCGGACTACGCACGTGCACTGGACCGTGCATATTTCCCAGACGAGCCGGTGGAAGATCTCGAGCGACGCGCAGAGTTGCGACTCAAGCGTCAAGCCTTGATTCACCGTAAAACCAAGCCCGCGAGCGCCGCGTTCATCTTGAATGAGGCGGCCCTTCGATACGTTGTCGGCGGACCAAAGGTCATGGATGGTCAACTACGGCATTTGGCGAACATGCCGCCGAACGTGACGATACGCATCCAACCATTCTCTGCGGGCTTCCCGCTCGGCATCGCCCCAGGGCCGTTCGTGATCCTGGACTTCAGTCTGGATACGAAGGGCCGCGAAGTCGCGCCCAGCGTCGTCTACGTGGAGTCATACGCAGGTGACATGTACCTCGAACGGCCGAAAGACGTCGGCAGGTATCGTCAGGCTTACAACGTCATCCAGCAATCCACCCTGGATGTGCCGACGAGTAAGAGCCTGATGCGACAGGTAGCAAGGGAGTACGACAGTGGACGTTGACCTGTCCGGGGCGAAGTGGTTCAAGAGCAGCCGCAGCGGTGGGGGCAAGGAATGCGTGGAGGTCGCTCACCTGGAAGGCGGTCTGGTCGGCGTTCGGGATTCCAAGAACCCGACCGGCCCGGCGTTGATCTTCACGCCCGGCCAGTGGGACGCCTTCACCTCTGGTGTCGCGAAGGGTGCATTCGAGCGCGCGTAGCAATTTGTCGAGTGACACGTGATGAGGGAGCAAGTTCGTGAAAGTTGACCTGTCCGAGGCGCAGTGGCGTAAGAGCAGTCACAGCGGTGGGGGCCAGGAGTGTGTGGAGGTCGCTCATCTGGCAGGCGGCCTAGTTGTACTGACCACGGACGTTGGTAGCGGCGTGTCGGGCTGACATGGCGAAGACCTCCGGGTGAAGTGCGAGCTGTCTAGGAACGCATTCACCTGCCGGAGGTCTTCGTGTCCCACCGTAATGCCCCGC